>JALQUD010000009.1 GCA_023268595.1 Candidatus Saccharimonadia bacterium | reverse complement strand
ATCGGTGTGGGCTAGTGACATACATGAAGATGGCGGTGAGCTGCGGTTCAGACTGTTCGGGCATTCGTCACCATTCTATACCGGTGAGGAGATCGTGACCGGCGCATTCAAGGTCATATCGGTTAAAAATTCCTTTGGTGGCACCGAATTACGGTATAAAGTGCCGATGAGCATCCGTCTGGGTGGCAAGACCATCAAGGCGCAAGTCACGCTGTCAAACCGGGCCAACAACAAGTATCCGGTGTTGATCGGCCGCAAGACATTGCAGTCACGGTTCGTGGTCGATGTGGCACGCCGTCCTGAGCGCAGCGTCAAAAAGATCCTGATGCTTTCGAGCAAATGGACACCGGTCACCCAGCAGTATGCTGACAATATAACGGCTGACAGCGAATCGATCGAAGTCATCTACGCCAGTTACCACGATGTCGACTATATCATCGGTCAGCGCAGTAATGCCTTCGTGCTACGTGAGAGCGGTGTGGATATCGCCAGTTACGATTTCGTATATTTCAAGACTACCTCGATGTTCATGGATGTGGCGGCGTCGACCGCGCGGTATCTGGAAAAGCGTGGCATCCCCTTCATGGATGAGGCGATCAAACATTATCCGGCCACCAGCAAACTGTACCAATACGCTATGCTGGAAGGCAGTAGCATGCCGGTACCTGAGTCGGTCTTCATGTTGCCGACCGCTCTGGCCGGCTCGTACGATCGTATCGTCCAGATGATCGGCTTACCGTTCGTGCTCAAGGATATCCACGGTAACCGTGGCGACCATAACTATGTGGTACGCGACGAAGCTTCGTTCACCCAGGCCTGCGTCATGGCTTCCGAAGATGTCGTGCAGTGCGTGGCCCAGGCGTTCGTGCCGAATGACTGTGACTACCGTGTGCTGGTGCTGGGCCGTAAGATCCGCCTGGTCATCAAGCGTAGCCGTCAGGACGAATCGACGCATCTGAACAATACGTCACAAGGGGCCTTGGCCGAAATCGTCCCGACAAACGAGTTGCCGCCGGAAGTGCAGAAAGCTTGCTTGGAAGCCGCCCAGTTGGTCGAGCGCCAAGTGGCCGGCGTGGACATGGTGCAAGACAAAGTGACGGGTAAGTGGTATTGTCTGGAAGTGAACGATGGCCCGCAGATGGCCAGCGGTAGCTTCGTGGAAGAGAAACACAAAGCCATCGCCGGTTACCTGGAGCGAAAATTAGCGTAAGCTTGGAGTACTGTTTATGAATATCGCGATCTTATCCAAAGGCCCCGGCAATTACTCGACCAAGCGTCTCAAAGAAGAGGCGTTGGCCCGTGGCCACAGTGTGCGCGTCATCAATTACGCCAAGTGTTACGTGAGCGTCGAACGCAGCCAGCCGCTAGTATTTTACAAGGGTGAGGAGCTGCGCGACTTCGACGTCATCATTCCCCGTATCGCATCCAGCCTGACCAAATACGGCTCCTCGATCGTCCGTCAGTTCGAGATGCAGAACGTCTTTACGACCACTACGGCCATCGCCCTGACGCGTTCACGCGACAAGCTGCGTAGCTTGCAGCTGTTAGCCAAAGCCGGCGTCGGTATCCCAAAGACGGTCTTTGCACGCGATACCACCGATACCGAAGATGTCCTGGATAAGGTCGGCGGTGCGCCGGCTATCATCAAGGTAGCCCGTGGTACGCACGGCAATGGTGTAGTACTAGCGGAAACCCGTAAGGCTGCCAAAGCGGTAATGCAGGCCTTCTACGTGGAAGGCGTGAACTTCCTGGTCCAGGAATTCGTGGAAGAGAGTGCCGGCACTGACGTCCGTGCCTTCGTGGTCGGCGGCAAGGTCGTGGCCAGCATGGAGCGCCAGAGCCTGGACGATGACTTCCGGTCAAACCTGCACCAGGGCGGCGAGGCCAAGCCGGTGCGGCTGACCGATGCTGAGCGCAAGACGGCCATGCGTGCCGCCAAAGCCATGGGGTTGTCCATCTGTGGTGTCGACATGATGCGCAGTGAGCGTGGCCCTTTGGTGCTGGAGGTTAATTCCAGTCCTGGCTTCGCCATCGAAAAGATCACCAACAAGAACGTGGCCGGTCATATCCTTGATTACGTGGAAAAGAATGCCAAAGGCAAGCGGCGCAAGGACCGCGTCGGTGCGTAAGAACGTTCTGCTGCTGGCGTTGCTGGCACTGATCATAGTGGCTGGCGTGGTGG
Organism: Candidatus Saccharimonadia bacterium; assembly: GCA_023268595.1. Taxonomy (GTDB): domain Bacteria; phylum Patescibacteriota; class Saccharimonadia; order Saccharimonadales; family UBA4665; genus JALQUD01. The sequence continues at coordinate 15,596 of JALQUD010000009.1, read as the reverse complement.
CATATGTGCTTGGCACTGTCCGGGATAACAAGCCTGCGCAGAAGCCGTGGCAAGCGCCGGAAGCCCGCGAATCACAGACCATTCCTGACGGTCTGGAGTATCAGACCGTCACGGTCGCAGTGCCATCGGCTTCGAAGACCTATGAGCTTCAGGTGGCCGATACGCTTGAAAAGCAACGCCTTGGCCTGGGTGTCCGTGAAAGTATCGGCGGTGACGGCATGATTTTTCCATACACCAAGCCGCAGCAGCTGTGCTATTGGATGAAGGACATGAAGTACAGCATCGACATGATCTGGCTTGACCCCTCCAAGCAAGTCGTCAAGTTGGAACCGGAGGTCAGTCCGTCGACCTATCCCCGTACCACGTTCTGTCAGGACGAAGCGCAGTATGTGGTGGAACTGGCGTCCGGGCAGGCTGCCCGTGACGGCGTGGTGGTCGGCATGACCATGGAATTCGACCTGGCCGCCAAATCCGATCCGGCGCAGTAACTGGCGCTCGTGTAGGATACCCTCGCATGATGTCGCTCATGCTATGATTGGTGTATGTCACCGACGATCCTCGTGGGGCTGATCATAGCTGCCCCGGTCGCCCTCTTGATGTTCCTGCGGGTCAATGCCTTGCTGGTATTCCTTAGCTTGTGTCTCGGATCGGTGTTGTTACAGTATGTCGGTCCGGAAGCCATGGATACTGCTGGCATCCTGGCGGCGGGCACCGGCCACGCCAACAAACAATTGGTATCTTTGGGGCTCGTGCTGTTACCAGCGGTATTCACGACCATCTTCATGATGCGGACCGTCAAGAACAACGCCAAACTGGCGTTCAACTTCTTGCCAGCCCTAGCCGTCGGTGTGTTGTTCTTCCTACTTACCGAGCCGTTTTACACGCCGGGCCTGCGTTATGCCATCGAAAACGACCAGGTTTGGAAGCTGGTCCAGGGCTTGCAGCCGCTAGCCATCGGTGTGAGCGCTATCATCAGCGTGCTGTTCATCTGGATGCAACGTCCTAAGAAACACAAGGAAGAAGAAGGCCATCACCACAAGAAATAAACTTGGCCCCGCATGGTCACCCGACTTGTACTAACAGGGGTAATCTGATATATTATTCCGGTAACCACCGTATCTTATGATGCGGGCCCGTAGCTCAGTTGGTTAGAGCAGCGGCCTTTTAAGCCGCGTGTCGTGGGTTCGAGTCCCACCGGGCCCTCCACTAAAAAAGCCTCAGTTTGCTGGGGCTTTTTTAGTGGTCGTTCAGCGTGTGGTCGGACTCACGACACGCGCAGCGTGGAGTGGTGAGAATTGCCGGCGGCAATTCGCAAGGCAGCCTTCCGACGGCAACTGGTTTGCCGATCGTGAAGCTGCGGGCCGGCCGGAGGTCGGTCGAGTCCCGGTCCTCTGTTATTGTAACTATGTTTTAGATTTAAGAGACAACGTATGATATTATGTGACTTATAAGTCACATAATAAGAATGAAACACCCCGCAGATGCTAAATAACCATGTCGGCTCAATGGTGCAATTCACCGAATCGGACGTCAGAGTCTTTGCGATGTCCAGCCTGGAGACAGAAAATCAGAAGACCTACGCGTATTGTCTGTTGATTAGCGAATACATCACCAGGATGTATGCGACGGTCAAAAGCGACAAGGCTGCGAGAGCTGTTCTGATTGATACGATCAACTATCCTGATGCGCTTGATACTAATCTGAACGGTCTACTTGCCGGTTATGGACGTATGCGTGGACTGACGGATGTGAAACTCGTATACGGACTGTCCGGAGAACGCGAAAAGCGCGGCTGCGACTTCATGATAGCGCACAATTTCAAAGGGAACTACTCTCCAAAGTTCAAACCACATGGGTTCGGGTTGTTGGGAAGGAATATAGAATCCGGATCGGTGACGGCATGCCTTGCGACTCTCCGCTTTGCCATCGATGATATGCAGCATAATGATGACGCCGTTGATGCGCTGTATATGGCACTTGGCATCCTGCGGCAAGAACTGGCTCAGACCACGCGGGTTGGTATCAGTAAAGAAGTCGCTATAGTCAGAAAGGTGTTGGCAGAAGTCAGTAGCGAATTCGATCTAGTTACTGCCGGCTAAGGAAATTTCCCTAGTGGGTTGGCGTCTGACCCGCATCTTTGCAAACATATTTCGGGATACCCGTTGGATTTCCTGCCGCCACTCGTATACACCGTAGCCGACAATCGCCGTGATGATGACGCTGGCAATCAGCCAGGTAGGGAACCGGTTCGTACTACCCGATGACGACGAGCTGTCCTGATCGGTTATCTTGGTGGCCGTGCCGGCCGAACTAGGAATCTTGCGACAGCGGTTGGTTTCCGGGTTACGCTCCTGGCCGGCCGCGCAGGCTGACCCGGCAGTCGTACTGCTTGCCGCTTTGCAACGGTTGGTTTCCGGATTGCGGACCTGGCCGGCTTTGCAGGTTGTGGCAGCGGTGGCTGCGGTGCTTGCGATTGCCCGGCATCGGTTGGTGGCTGGGTTACGCTCCTGGCCGGGCTTGCAGGCTGTGGTCGTCTGGCTGGTGCTCGCCGTGGCAGCTGTCGCGGCAGAAGATGTATCTGCGGCTGGGCTGCTGCAGCGGCCGGTCTCGGCACTACGGACTTGCGACGGGTCGTCGCATGGCCGCAGAACCGTGATGATGTTGGCTAACGAAGGGGTCGGCGTGTACGTCGCGTACCAACCGTCATCGTTCCCGCTCAGAGCCCAGGCACGATCATCTTCCAAGGCCGCAGGGTATGATATGGATTGCAGCTCATCGGTGCTGTCCAGTAGCCATGCCGTGCCGCCAGTACTGTTAGGTAGAGTCAGGCCGGTTTCGGCGTCACTCAAGGCTATGTATTGGCCGCCGGTGATAGACTTACCGTCCAACTTGAATAGCTTGCTGGTGCTACCGCTGGTTTTCAATACGCAACTTCCAAGCGATATCGGGTGGTCCGTCGGGTTGTGCAGCTCGATGAACTCCCGGCCGGTGTCGGTACCGGCAGGATTGGGCAGCAGTTCACTTATCAGTATGCCACGGCATGAGCCGGATGCTGTGGGATTGTCCGGCGCACTATTTGTATCCGTAGATTGGGAAGGTGACGGTGTAACGGGCGTCGTATCGGTAGGCTTGGTTACTGGCAAGTAGCCGCCGTGTTGTGGCTGGTAGTCTGTCAGGCGGCCGAAGTCGGCGCTATTGTTGCCGCTGTGGAGCAGCCTGCCATCCTGATCGGCGTTGCGGACCAAAACTTGACCCGTACCGGCCGCTACCGCAGCTTTGCCAAGCGGCTTGGCGGCACTACCCCAGCCCACCCGGTCGATGGTCGTGCCATCAGCATCGGTCAACTCTACATGGCCGCCACTTTTGGCAAGCAATCCGCTATCGTTCTGTTTGCCGAAGGTAAGGTCCGCACCAAGTTCATGTCCTTCATGGCCGGCCAACAGATAACCGTGCGCTTTTAGCGTACCTTCAAGGGATATCAGATTCGTCGATGTATTCCCACTCGATGATAGATATCGTAGTGTCACTCCCGTCAGACTGACGTCCGCGTCCAGGGCATTGTACATTTCAATGAACTCGCGCGAACTGTCTTCGGTACAGTTCGCTACTTCGGTGACGCAGCCGCCGGTCTGTACTGCCGTGATCATGGGCCGGGGCGCGGGTATGGATGTTGTGGCCGGGCTACCGTCGGCAGCCATGGCATGTGTCAGGCTGGCGGCCACCATGGCAAAGCTCGCGAGCAAGACCGTGGCCGTGCGGCTCGCAGTGATGTAGCGTCTTTTATCTGGTCGGTGGGTTATCGCGTAGTACGTCATGGTCGGTCTCCTATTAGTAGTCCTGTTCCTTGGTTGAATCGATGTCTGGTGCGTCGTTGCATATACAGGCAACATAAGACCAAGGCTGTGCAGAGGCCTGCCAGGACCGGTGGCCCGGTGCTTGCGGCCATCTGCGCCGAGGGTAGCGCCGCGACCCAGTGGATGACGCGCAGCATATAATCCATGATCAAGCCGGCCGGTGTGCCGATGATGCCCGCGACCGGTCCAGGTAGCGCTAGTCCGGCGATACCCGCTACGAATGTCAGTGCCATGGCTAGAGGGATGAACGGCAGGACGAGCATATTGGCGGGCAGGGCGTATGGGCTGAGCGTACCGAAGGCATACAGGATGACCGGCAAGGTTGCCAGCTGTGCTGCCGTCGTGCCGATCAGAATCTCTAACATCAGGTTCGGTTTGAAATCCGGTCCCCAGAAGTAATGCTGAATCAGCGGCGCCAGGACCAGCACCCCTGCGAATGCCGAGAACGACAAGTACCATCCGATATCGCCCCGGATGTATGACGGGTCATAAAGCAATGTGATTCCGGCTGCGAGTGGCAGCAGCACGAACGGGTGGATGCGCCGTCCATAGTACCAGGCCAGCAGGCTGAGGCCGGTGACCAGCCCGGCCCTGGTCATGGACGGGCTGAAACCTGTGAGTAGTATGAACCCTAATGTCATCGATGCGCCCAAGACGGTGGCCGTGTATTTGCTGGTGCGCTTGAACAATCGTCTGGTGAAACCAACCAGGATCGTCAGGTTCGAGCCGCTGGCCACGACGGCGTGCGTCAGGCCGACGGTGCGTAGCTCGCCTTCCAGGTTTCCCGGAAGGTCACTATGCTGGCCAAGCAGGAAGCCACTACCCAGCGAAGCTGCCGGTTCAGGAATGGCGTGGCGTATGCCGGTCGCGAACCAATCGCGGAAACGTAGTGCATAGTCCTGTTGGCTGGTGGGGGCGAAAGTGACGAGCGTAGCGCGCGGCATGGTGGCCGGCAGGTTGCCGAAACCATCTGAAAGCTTACCGGTAAGTCTAAGCTGGTCTCCGCGCCGTACCGGTTCTGAGACATCGGAGGTTATGCTGACCCATACCTTGCCTGGTAGATTTTTGCCGTTGATGTTCACGTGGGTAAGTTGTGCCCGGGTATCGCCCTTCGGGCCGTGGCTGATGTCTTCACTGACCGTACCGGTCAACGCGACGGAACGGCCGATAAAGCTTTCATAACCCTGTAAGGCAACCTGCACTGTGCCGCCACGCCATATGCCGATACCAGCGCCAGCAACGAGGGCGATGACCGTAAAGATAGCAGTCTGGCCACCTAGCACGAATGTCGCAAGGATCAATATGACCGGCAGTATCCAGTACATGGCGCCAGGCAGGACGAAGCCGAAGCCGGCCACGAGCGTGCCGATGAGCACGCCCCAGCACGCGAACGCTAACCGCCAGGATGTATGGATGCTGCGCTTGGACGCACGTCGTTGCTGTGAATAACCCCGTTTCATGCACCGGAGTATACATGCAAAAAATTGAAATGCAACAAATTTTTCTTGAATGCAAAAAGCTAATGCTATAAGAAAATGGTTATGCTATAGAGCATCGCTGACGGCTGGCAGTTTCTGATCGGGGCAGCTAGCAAGTATGCCTCGCATGGCGTTGCGCTCGGCTTCCGTCACCCAAAGGTTGTACTTTTGTTTCACAGCTATCTGTCTGGCGATATATTTGCAGCGATATTCTTTGTTGGCAGGAAGCCAGGTCGCGGCATCGCCATCGCTCTTCTTCTGGTTGGCCGGTCCATCGACGGCCAATAATTCGAGCGGATCGTTTGCAAGTTGTTGCCGTAGCGCCGGTGTGAGTTGCTGCGCCCCGGTCTGCCAGGCATTCGACAGTGCGACTACATGGTCGATCTGGACGGCCGCGCTGTTGGGGCCGCGCGAGAACGTTATGGTCTTGCCGGTGTACGGATCGGATGCCAAGGTGCCGCTCATCACCGTACAGTCAACCGGTGATCGATAAGTCACGTTGACCATGTCGCGGCCCATGATGATGTTGCGCATGTCGCAGGTGCTCTGGCCGATGCGACGCTCAGCCCAGCCATCGCCGAACTGGCTGCGGGCGTAACCGGTCTTTGGCGCGCGGCCTTTCACAGGCAATGTCTCGAGTACGTTACCTGCAAGGTCGCTTGTCGGCAGTGTTTGGACTTGCTGCTGTACTTCGGTAGGTGACAGCGATTTGACGATGCCATTGATGACCGGATCCGGTGGCCGGTCCTGAAGTTGCTTGACGTAAAAGCCGCCGGCAGCCAGGATAGGCAGGATGAGCAATAGGCTGAAGCGACGGCGACGGTACGACATAACCATGGTATAATAACAGAGAGGAGAGACGTATGTCAGGACATAGCAAATGGTCAACTATCAAACGCCAGAAGGGTGCCAAGGATGCCGCCCGTGGCGCGTTATTCACGAAACTGGGTAACAATATAGCTATCGCTGCCCGCAGTGGCGCGGATCCTGATATGAACTTCAGCCTGCGTCTGGCGATAGACAAAGCCAAGGCTTCTAACATGCCGATGGCTAATATCCAGCGCTCGATTGACCGTGGTTCCGGCAAGCTTGGCGGCGAGCAGATCCAGGAAGTCATGTATGAAGGCTACGGACCGGGCGGGGTCGCCGTGTTGGTCGAAGTCGCTACCGACAATACCAACCGCACGTTACCAGAGGTCAAGCTGGCCTTTAGCAAGCACGGTGGCAGCATCGCCGAAAAGGGTTCCGTGGCGTTCCAGTTCAGCCACAAGGGCATGATACGGATCAAGGCCAACGGTGCCGACTTTGACGACTTCATGATGCAGGCATTGGAAGCTGGAGCCGACGACGTCCAGGAAGAACAGGACGATGATGGCTCGAAGGATTTTGTAGTCTACACCGACCCTAAGGAACTGGCCAAAGTCCGTGACACGCTGAAAGAGGCCAGCCTGGAAATCACCGAAGCTGAACTGACGTATTTGCCAAGCAACACCGTTGAAATCAACGATGCGGCTACCGCCGGCAAGATCATGCGCATGATGGATGCGTTGGAAGGTAACGACGACGTTACGAATACGCATGTTAACTTTGACATCCCCGAAGAGCTGTTAGAAGCTTAGGGCATGCTAACGCCGGATACACTTGGACACTATCATGATTTCGCCCGTGGCCTGGCCCGGGAATGCGGTTTCATAGCCCGCCGCCACTTCAGTCTGGACATGGCCGTCCAGACCAAGTCCGATAACACTCCGGTCACTGAAGCCGATCTGGAAATCAACCGGTTGGTTGTTGAGCGCTGCCGGCAGGCGTTTCCTGGCGTCGGTGTCATCGGTGAGGAAGAGAGTTTACCTGGAGAAACTAACCTTACCTGGGTCTGTGACCCGATTGACGGTACCGGACCGTATACGTTCGGCATGAGTGCCAGCACATTCTGTCTGGCGCTGGTCGAAGATGGCGTGCCGGTCATCGGCATCATCTATGACTTCATGCACGAGCGGATGTATCATGCCATCCGTGGTGGCGGTGCCTTTATCAATGATCTGCCATTCAGCGTGCCGGTCGACGTATCGCCAATGCCGCGCGTCAACCTTGAATGGTGGCGTAACGCGGTCGTTCAGACTAAAGACCTGCATGAAGCATTCTTCGAACGGGGTTACCAGGTGCCGAATTATACGAGTTCAGGCTACATGGGCATGCAGGTGGCCCAAGGCCGTCTGGCAGGGCAGGTCTATATGGGCTCGTGCGTCTGGGATGTGGCTGCCCTGAAGGTGGTTGCCGATGAAGCCGGCCTACGCACTGGTGACATCGACGGCAAAGAACAGCGCTACGACGGAGACGTGCGAGGTCTTATCTGCGCGCATCCACGCCACTATGAAGTCATCCTGGATGTCATCACCGAAGCCCATTCCGCTAGTGGTCAACCTGGAGGACGGTGAATCGCACATTCCCGCCATCTACCACGGCGTTTACTGTGTACGATCCTGATTCGTCCGCGAACGAACTCCGTGAATTTTTATCACAGTATAGTTGATCGCCATCTAACTTCGCGTTTAGTTGCTCGCGTACCGAATCGCACGATTTCCGTGTTAGAGTGAATGTCTTTTGGGCGCAGACTTCGGTCTTATTCTGTCGAGGATAACACTCCGTAGCGCGGCGAACATCTGAAGCAGACGAAGCCCTTTCTTCTAATATTCGTGCGACTTGTAATGAGTCGAGATCATGACTGTTAAAGCCCTTTGATTGTTCGTGGATATAGAGTGCGACAAAAACTAACAACGCGCATGAGATCAATGCGATGATAGTAAGCTTCGGCCTCATTCATCGCCCCACTAACATGTTGATGTGTGCCAGCGTCCGGTCAATGAAGTCCCGGTCATCTTTTACGAGTAGGGCGATTTCGGCCGTGCCAAAGCGGACGCCGGCCTGCACGTAGTTGTGGCTACCAATAAGCGCGGCTTTTTCGCTGACTATGATCTTTGAGTGGAGTTTTGGCGCGTCTGCTGGCAGGCGTCCGGTGAACATGTCGGCCGGTAGCCGGAGGCGCTGTAAGCCGTTATAGAGGTAATGAATAGGAGCTAGCGTACCGTGGGCAGACGGCGGACTGTAATGGATGGTCACTTTGACGCCGCGCTTACGGGCGGCCAATAGACGGTCAGCGGTGGCACCGCCAGGAAAATATTGGCAGGTTATGGTCACGGTTTTTTCCGCCCGGTCAATCAGACGGTGGGCTTGTTGCATTATCGTCGATTGGCGTTTGACGCCGGCATCGACGAATAGCGTGGCATTCGGAGCGACCGCATGCTCCTGGTCGTGGTCGCCAAGGGCTTGGCGCACGTTCGGCGCGTCGCCGATGCGGTGGACGAAATTTCTGAGCCATGTGGCTGTCGCCGCATCATCCCAGCCAATCATGACGTCGCGGATTTCCGGTAGCTGGATGTTGCAGCCACCAATGAAGACACGGTCGTTGACTACGGCCAATTTGATATGCGAACGGCCACCGAACGGGTTGGTGTGAGCTTTGGCCGGGCGGTTGACTATACGGTATGATCCGCCCGCCATGCGCAGGTTCTGTAGCTTATCGTACAGAACTTTGAACGGTCCCTTTAATTGGTCAGGCTCCAGTGTGGCGGTATGCCATAGCGGTCCGAGGTGGTTATCGTCATCAAGCATGAAGCTGTGGGCGTCGACGACCGCCGTGACTTTGGCGCCGCGGCGGGCCGCCGCTTCCATGGCGTCCATCATCGCGGCAACCTCAGGTGATGCGGGGTTGATGACCATGGCCATATATATCAGATCGTCGCCTTTGCCACTCTGTTCGGCAAGCTGCTTGAGCGCACCGAAGTAACCATAGCGGTCATAAAAATCCAATCCGGCAAGCGTGGCAGTCATCAGTTCATTCTATACCGAAGGTATCGGCGTGGACAATCAGGCGGGCGTTGGGTAATATCCCCTGTGCCATCTATACTTATGGCTATGAGAATACTTGGCATCGATCCGGGGACCGGCATACTCGGTTTTGGCGTGATAGAAGCGGGCAAGAGCGCCGGGCCGACCGGACAGCCCAAGCTGGTTGATGCCGGTGTCATCCGCACGCCGGTGCATGAGGATGATGCCATACGTCTGGCGACGATATATGAGGAACTGACCGCGATAATCAGTGACACCAAGCCAACCATCATGTCGGTGGAAAAGCTGTTCTTCGCACGTAACGTGACCACGGCGATGACCGTGTCGCAGGCGCGTGGCGTGGTGCTGCTGTGTGGCCAGCAGGCCGGCTTGCAATTGTTCGAATACACGCCGATGCAGATCAAGCAAGCCATAACCGGATATGGCAAGGCGGAAAAGAAGCAGATGCAGGAAATGGTACGGGTCATCCTACAATTGCGCGACATTCCAAAGCCCGATGACGCGGCCGATGCCCTGGCGGCTGCTATCACGCATAGTATGACCATGCGCTTCGCGTAAATTCGCGTAAGCGCGTAAGAGAATGCGGGCTGGTCAGTTCATGACGGCTAAGCCGATGGTCAGACAGCTCGCGAAGCCTACCCATAGGGCATAGGGAATGAGCAGGTACGCCGCCAACTGCCTGACATGATGTGCCGCGACGATGTTGGTTATGATGCTGGCCAGTAGCGCCAGCGCGATGACCACGCCTGGCCATAATTGATGTAGTCCGAAGAAGACGATGCTCCATGCCGCGTTAAGCATCAATTGGATGGCGTACCAGTTCAGGGCTTCGCGGCGCCGATCGGATGGTGGCGCCGTCCATACTGCGTACAGACTGATGGCGATGAGGCCGTATAAGACCGTCCAGACCGGACCGAACAGCCAGTTCGGCGGCGTGAAGAAGGGTTTGTCCAGACCCGCATACCAGGTAGGTATGTTCTTGATGGTCGCTAGTGATCCGAGGCCGGCCGCAGCATATGATGCGACGAACGAGCCGGCAAGCTTGGCAGGTTTGTGATGTCTCATGCAGTCATTTATACCGCACCGTCGCAAGCGCCGCCGTGAAATAGGTTACAATGTGCCTATGATTGCCAGCCTTTCCGGAACCGTGTCAGAAAAATTCGATGATCAGACCGTCATCGACGTCAATGGCGTCGGCTATGGCGTGCTTATGACCGCGGAAGATTCCGGTGCGTTGGCGAGCGGCCAGACCATTAAAGTGTACGTGCATGAGCATATCCGTGAGCAGTCGCATGATCTGTTCGGTTTCGTCCGCCTGGACGGCAAGAAGCTGTTCGAACTGTTACTTGGTGTCAACGGTGTCGGCCCCAAGATGGCCATGAGCGTGCTAAGTATCGGCAATGCTGCCAGTGTGCGTGCCGCCATCGCCGGTGGTGATGTCAAATTCATCCAGCAGGCCGCCGGCGTAGGTAAACGTGTCGCCGAGCGTATCGTCGTCGACCTCAAGGACAAGGTCGGTCTGGAAGGCGTGGACCTGGCTTCGACCGGTCTGCTGCAGGGAGACAATATCCTGCTGAAAGATGAGGCCGTCGAGGCGTTGGTGGCTTTGGGCTACTCTCCGCAGGATGCCGCCGCCGCGCTGCAAGGCATTGACGCGTCGTTGCCCGTAGAAGAGCGCATCAAGCGTGCGCTGACGCTACCGAGCTGATAAAAGCTTGCACAAGGCTTACGCTTATTGCGAAATACCGCTATACTAGGCGGAGCATATGATTGAACGTATATCCGACAGTATGGTTGATGAAGCTGGCACCAATGGTGCCAATGGCGGTGGCGCGTCGCGTGTGGCTGAGTCGCCGGCAAAAGCCAAGCAGGCCAGCCCGGTTTCGCCGCAGGCCATCGAATCGGAAGACAGTGAGCTCGAGAACTCGCTGCGACCCAAGGATTTCAGCAATTACATCGGCCAGGAACGGCTCAAGCGTAACCTCGGCCTGGCGATTGACGCCGCGCGTAAGCGTAGTGAACCGCTGGACCACGTCCTACTGTACGGGCCACCCGGCCTTGGCAAGACGACTATGGCCAACGTCATCGCCAACGAGATGGGTGCCCAGATCCGTATCACGTCCGGCCCGGCCATCGAGCGGGCGGGCGACCTGGCCAGCATGCTGACCAATCTGGGAGAGGGTGACGTACTGTTCATCGACGAGATCCACCGGCTTAACCGTAGTGTCGAAGAGGTGCTGTACAGCGCCATGGAAGACTTCAAGCTGGATATCATCCTGGGTAAGGGGCCGAGTGCCCGTAGCCTGCGGTTGGACGTACCGAAGTTCACGCTCATTGGCGCTACCACCCGTACCGGTGCCTTGGCGGCACCGCTGCGCGACCGCTTCGGCATCATCCATCGGCTGGAGTTTTATACGCACGACGAGATCCGGCAGATCATCGAACGCGCAGCCGATATCCTGGGGGCCAGTATCCAACCGCAGGCCGCGCTGACCTTGGCCGAACGCTCGCGTCTGACGCCGCGCATCGCCAACCGTTTATTAAAGCGGGTTCGTGACTACGCCGATGTCAACGGCGATGGCATCATCGACACGGTCATCAGTTCGAAGGCTTTGGAGCTGTTGGAGGTCGACGCGATCGGTTTGGATCCGGCTGACCGCATGATATTGGAAGCGATCATCGAAAGCTACAACGGTGGGCCGGTAGGCATCGAGACCATTGCCGCCTTAACGGCCGAAGAACGGTCTACGATAGAAGACTTCATTGAGCCGTATCTGATGCAGATGGGGCTGATCGAACGCACGCCACGCGGCCGCAAGGTGACGCGTAAGGCGTACGCTCATTTAGGCAAAGCTGAGCCTGTACTCCACTAAAGCTGCCACACCCTAGCGCTTATGCTATTATATGTACAACATGGTGGCTTCTTCTAAAACAGTTTCGCGTACCGATTCCAATGAGACTTCCGTTACGGATGAGAACAAGGGAAACACGGCAACTGGGCCTGGTCCGTGGGGCCGGTTGCCGCTTCACGGCCGCCGGGCGGTCGGATTGTCGTTGCTGACCGTCGGACTGATCGTAGCGCTGGGCTTTTTGGTAAGCCATCTGAGCGTGCTTTGGACCCAGTACCGCCAGGTGTCGGAACAGTCGACTATGGCACCGATCCGTTCAATGATCCTTAGCGGCATAGACAACATCGGCGTGGCCGCACCCATCGAGCCGAAGACGGGTGACATCTATCTGCCACCCATCGAACTGCGTTTGCCAGCCAATTACGATAGCAATGACACCCGTTCGACATACAAGTATTCGTGGGACGCGTCCAGCAAACATCTGACGGTGATTGACCAGGGAGTGGTGGCTGCGGCCAGCAACAAGCTGTATAACGCCCAGGACCTTAACGATATGTTCAGCCGGGTGCCCGAAGTGCAGGCATGCTCCAGGGGAGTAGTCTTCCTGCCGGCGGGGGAAGAGTTCAATCAGGACTGGAAGCTGCAAGGCAGCATCCAACCGGCTGGCGAGGAGACTGCACGGTGGGACCTGTACATAGACAAGGCTTGCCCGCAGAATGCCATCCCGGCGTCCGTGATGCTTGGTCTGAAGCCGTATTAACGGTCGGTTGCTAGCCGGCGGACGGCCGCGGGCTTGAACGGCCTGGTATACTACTACAGTAATGAATGACAAACCTACCCCTGTGAATAACGCGAATAACACGAACGATGGCCAGACTACCGGCGAGCCGGATTACACCAAACCGGTGGCTTACGATACCCAAGGACGGCCATTATACCTGCGCCCGTCAGACGTGTCATCCGGGGAGTCGGCTGAGACGCGGACTGACAACCCGGCGGCCGGTGGACAGGCTGCCGGTGCGGCTGGAGCCGTGGCTGCTGCCGCCGTCGTCGATAATCCCCCCACGGGTGCTGCCGGTACGGATGGTGATTGGGCACCGGCCTTCAATCCGCAGTCGCACGGCAACCACCAGTATGTGCACGTCAGCCGGCCGATCGCACCCAGCGAAGCGCCGATTCCTGACGACATCATGGCTAAGGCCGAGGAGTCGAAGCGTAAGTACCCGCATCTCAACCTGAGTCGCGGCGAATATATCATCATGGCCGTCAAAAGACATCCCATCGGCCTGTTCAACATCTGGGCCGGCGCGTTCCTGGCTGTCGTCGTATTGGGCGGCGTGATGGCTTCGTTCACGGTGGGCCGGGACGACCAGTCGAACATGCTGTTATTGGTGCTTGCCAGTCTTGGTCTGGTTGCTTTTCTGGCTATCGGCATGGCTATGATCGCCTCGTATATCTACCGGGCGAATACGTTCTATCTGACCAACGAGAGTGTCATCCAGGAAATCCAGGTGGGTATTTTCAACAAGCACGAGCAGACCGTCAGCCTGGATGCGAGCTATTACCAGAAGGGCCTACTGCCATACCTGCTCAATTACGGTATGATCAGGTTGTCGACCGAGGGTGATGAGACCACCTACCGCTTTACATATGTATCGAACCCCAAGCAGGCCATAGCCACGCTCAATAACGCCGTCGAAGCCTTCAAGAACGGCCGTCCGGTAGAGTAGGCGTTTCCGACTAGTTAAGGCTGCCCTTAGTGTAGGCGCCGCCGCCTTCCAGGGTGGCGGTCAGCGTGTAACGTGTGCACGGTTGCTGGCCCTTGTCCTCACCGCATTCACCGCCGCTTGCCGAAGTCGGCATGTAAGCATATGCCTTGGGCTGGGCTTTGCCTACCAGTTTGTCGTCGTTGCCACGGGGATCACGGAAGACGTCACCCTCCAGTGCTTTCAGGTGTGTTTGGCGCCAGTCCGCATCGTTGAGGTTCTTGAGTGAAGGATATTGGTTGTTGGTGGCGAAATAGCCTTCCAATCCATCGCGCAGTTCCTTTATATCCCGTTCCCGTACTGAATCACGCTGCTTCTGCTGCACGCCGGCGCGCGTTGATATTATCAGGGCTCCAAGAATGACGATGATGACCACGACCAGCATCAGTTCGATGGTCGTGAAGCCTGAGCGTGATGCGGACCGCGATGAGTTGCCCGCCCGTCGGTAGCGGTTGTTACTGGCTGTATTCATATGTATTCAAGTATACCAAAACAGTCTAAGCCTGGCTGGATTATTGGAAAGGGTTCTGGCGGGCTTGGTCGAATAGCGCCTGGACGTTGACGCTGTTGTCCTTGAGCTGCTCCAGTTGTCCGGCGACCTTGGGGTCGATACGCGGCACAGGTGTGGCGGTCACTTGGGCATCGATATCGCTCTGGCTAGGCTGCGCACTGCTCAACAGGTTGATCTGCAGGATGACGAAGCCGTACACGCCGGCCACCAGCACGAAGAACAGCACTACCGCGTAGCGTGACACCAGGCTGACGGCTTTGACGCCGGCCTCGGCTAGTGATTGCTTGTCCAGTTTGATCTGTATGTCTTTGCTCATGGTTTGATGTACTCGTCTATGGTCAGCGTGAAGCCGACGTTGGATGGGTTCTTGGCGTCCGGCTGGAGGGCTATGGCGCTGACAAGCGCGGTGCGGCGGTTATTCTCTAATGCGGCCATGAACCTGACGAACTTATCGTACGAAGTCGGGCTGTTGCTGTCTGACTGGACGCTGATCTTAAGGGTGTACACACCGCTCAGGCCCGGTGCCGGTATCAGCTGCGACAATTGCGGGTTGGGACCTTTGGGCGCCGGTGTACCGCTAGCGCCAGTGGTTCCGGAAGTACTGCCGGTGCCTCCGAGCGTGGACGACGGGAAGGTTATGGCGCCTAATTTGACGCCGTTGTCGGACGCGATCTTGACGATCTCGCGCACCGCTTGAGCCTGGTCTTTGTCCTGCGGGACGATGCTGCGGGCGATCTGGCTGACGTCCTGGTACTTGGTGACGCTGGCTTTGGCGTTGGACAATTGCGTCTGCTGCTGCTCAAGCGCGGCCGCTTTGCTGCGGGCATCGATCAGGCTTTTGGATTGACCGGCCAGGATCTGGCTGGCGCCGTACGCTCCGCCGGTCAGCCCGACGACCAGCAGGCAGATGCTGGCGACGAGTAAGAAGTACAGGCGTTTGCTGTTCATCGCTTGACGTCCTTGCTATTGGTGATGAAGAGGTATGGATTCTTGTCGGCGAATAATGCGCGAACGGTGACGGTGCAGGGGTATTTGCTGTTGGCCGCTGTGCTACCACCAGATGTATCACCGGCACTGGCGCAGGCGATGTTGACGATGTCGGCCCGGCTGAACAGCTTGTTCGAGGGATCCGACAGGTTGACCTGCAGCTGGGTGGCTGCGGTGTAATCGGTGGCGTTGGCGGTCAGGTCGAGCGCACCCTTGCTTTGGTCGAGGTTCAGGTTGGCAAGTAC
>JALQUD010000099.1 GCA_023268595.1 Candidatus Saccharimonadia bacterium | reverse complement strand
TACAGATAGAGATAAAGGATCGGAAGTCAGTCCGACCAGTGATTGACACTATCACGACATTCCTGAGCAAAGGCTGGCTTGAGGCCGATTTGCTCGTCGGTTCAAGTAAGCAATCCGTGCTGGTCGACATCCACCGTGCACTGCCGGAAATTCCGCTGGTCGTCATAGAATCATTCCTGAGCGTGCGGGCAGCGGCCAGGGCCCGCCAGATCGGCACCCGGCGCGTTAGCATGCGCAGCTGGTGGTTATGGGGTTACTTCATCCGCTCCTTCAGCCGTCACGGCTACGAACTGTACGCGTACACACTGAACGATGCCGCCAAGGCCAGACGTTGGGCCAAGGCCGGTATGGCCGGGGTCATAACCGATTATCCTGATGAGTACGCACCACGGCCGCGTGCTAAGCGGTCCAGCAGTAGTAATGCGCACCGGAAATAACGCATGCGGGCAGTCATCACCGCCGTCACGGCACACGATACGAACCGCTCGGTACGGAGCTATCATTTCAGAACGGAAGGTCCGCTACATTATCTGGCCGGACAGTTCGTGGAGCTGACGCTACCGGGCAATCATGACCAAGGCGGTGCTACACGCCAGCTGACGCTCTCCAGCGAACCACACGAAGCCACGGCGGCCGTGACCGTCGACCTGGCAGAGTACCGCAGCAGCTTCAAACACCACCTGGCCGATATGTCGGCCGGTGACGAGGTCGATGTCAGCCAGGCGATGGGAGATTTCGTCCTACCGCTCGACACTTCACGGCCCATGACGTGGGTCGCTGGCGGCGTGGGAGTCACACCGTTCCGCAGTCTGGCGCTCGCGCTGAAACATGATGCTGGACATCATTCAGTCCGGTTCATCCACGCTTACTCCAAACCGCAACACCATGACCTCTTCAGACGGCAGATCGAACCGGTGGTCAACGACTACTACCAGCACGACGGCCGGATTTCGGTCCAGGATGTGTTAGGCGTTGTGCAGGACAGCGCTACCGATATCTATATTGCCGGGCCCGAAACGATGGTACACAGCCTTAGTACCGAGCTCCAGGCGGCCGGAATCGAAAAGGAACGCATCATCACTGATGCGTTCCTGGGTTACCGCTAAGTCTTTCGCGTTTTTTAGACCGCAGCCGGTGCCGCCGGTTCGACGGAGGTTTCTGCCGGCGCCACCGCGTCGGTCTTGTCCATGGCAGCCGCCTCGGTCGGCGTGACCGGAGGGCCTTCCAGATACTCACGGATCATCAATGCCGCCGTAGCGCCTTCACCGGTAGCGGTGGCAATTTGCATGGTGGCTCCGCTGCGGATATCACCCGCGGCGAACACGCCCGGCAACGTCGTCTGCAGATGCTGGTCAGTCTTGATGAAGCCGATTTCGTCCAGCTCGATGTCAGTACCGGCGACGACCTGGTTATTCGGGCTCAGGCCGACGAACACGAACACGCCGTCGGTCGCGAATTCTACCGGCTGGCCATCCTTCACGGCCGTGACCTTGGTCACGCGGTCGATCCCATCCACCACCTCGCCACTGATAGCTTCGGTCGTAGTCGCCAGATGGACGGTGATCTTACCCTCGGCGACGCAACGGTCGAGGTCGCGTTGCAGCACCTCGCTGGCTTTCAGCGTCGAGCGCACCAGCAAATCGATATGGGAAGTAAAGCGGGTCAGGAATATGGCTTCCTGCACGGCCGAGTTGCCACCGCCGACCACTACGAGCCGCTTACTACGGTAAAACGCTCCATCGCAGGTCGCACAGTAGTGTACGCCGCGGGCATAATACTCTTGCTCGCCCGGCACGCCGATCTTCTTGTAATCGCTTCCGGTTGCGATCAGTACCGCCCGGGCCAGGACAGGACCATCGGTAGTTTCCAGCCGCTTATACGGGCCTTCCTCAGTGATCGAGGTGATTTCACCGAATTCGATGACCGCGCCGAACCGCTCTGCCTGCTGTTGTAGATCACCAGCCAATTTCAGGCCTTCCACGCCTTGTGGGAATCCAGGATAGTTGTCGATCATGTCGGTCACGGCAGCTAAGCCGCCGATGACGCCTTTCTCGTACAGCACCGTGCCGATATCCTCGCGGGTAGTATAAATCGCCGCCGTCAATGCAGCCGGTCCGGCACCGACTACCACCAAGTCATGTACTGTCGGCTCGGTCTCCGTCGTTCCTGTCGTCGCTTCAGTCATAGTTGATTCCTTACATCCGTCGTCCGTTTATTTGATTGCCAGCACATCAGCTGACCGCCGGGGCCAGCTTTGCCAGGTTATAGCCTACGATGACCTCTTTGCTGTCATCAGCCTTAGTGACTACCGTGACCGGCGTGGTCAACGCACCGCTCAGACCGTATGCCTCCTGCTGGCGTTCCGGATTCTGGTCCAGGTTCACTTCTTCGTATTGATGGCCCTTGGCAGCCAGCCATTTCTTGACCATCACGCAGTAGGCGCAAGTGTTCGTAGTGAAGATGGTGATGTTCTTTGGCATGGTACCCCCGGCATGCCGAGCAGTTACAAGTCCGCACCGGCTAATACGCTTATGTTTATCCTAGCTATGTAGTATATATAGCGTGCCCGTCATGCACAAGCACGCTATACGTGGTGTTTTTTACGTCTAGTTGCCGCTTGGTTGTGCAGCTGCCGGCTCGCCGACCTTCACCAGGGTAACGTCAAAGACCAGCGCGGCATTGGCGGGAATTCCTGAACCTTGGGGTGGGTTAGCGCCATAGGCTTTCTCGGCCGGGATGACAAGACGGCGGCTGCCACCTTCCTTCATGCCAGGGATTCCTTCTTTCCAACCTTCGATCACGCTGTCCAGTGACAAGGTCGCAGGCTGGCCGGTGTCCTTGCTACTCTGGAAGATGACGCCGGTAGCGGCAACCGCACCAGTATAATCAACGGTCACGGTGTCACCTGCTTTGGCCTCAGCCCCTTCGCCAGGTTTGGTGTCTTCCTTCTGGAGTTCCGCCACCGACTCCACCGGAGTGAAGCCTTCCAGCTTCTTGCCGGCCGACGAATTAGGGTCCTGCTGCTGTTGCTGCTGGTTCGCCTGGGTCTGCTCGCTACCTTTCTTGCGTGTCTGCTGCATGTCGTAGATGACGAATGCGCTGAAGGCACATGCCGATATGATGAACACCCCCGCCATCACTCCCGCGAAGATACGTTGCGGCATACTGATACTACTCATGTGGTTTATACTCCCTTGCTTGGTTTTGCTTCATTATACGTCAAACGATGTCCGGATCCACAGCCGGCGCCGCGCCGGCCGCTTTGGCAGGTATGAACCGCTCCGCCCGGTCAGGCCATGCGCCATCAGTCAGGCAACCTATGAGCCGCTCCTGAAGATCCGGCGACATGAACGCCACCGCCTTGAGCCGGTCGGTCGGCAGCCACTCAGGATGATAGGTGTTCATGCCACCCTGGTTCGACTGAGCCTCTTCCGAATCATCGCGCAGCGCGATGTCACCGCCGTCATATTCGCAATGATATATATACTGCGTACCGAAAGGCTCGTCCGCTTCCTCGATGAAGACCAACTTCGGATCGCGGGCACGTAAGGTCGTTTCTTCTGACAACTCGCGCATCAGTGCGACTTCCAAT
>JALQUD010000098.1 GCA_023268595.1 Candidatus Saccharimonadia bacterium | reverse complement strand
CATGAAGTGGACATATTTACATTTTTGTATTATAATATGGACGACCTATATCTGGTCAAATTCATACGGACACTCATTCGAACACTCATTAAGGAGTGATCATGCGACGCAGTATCAGGAACCTGGTGCAGACGATCCAACGGGTCGCGGCAGGAGTACGTCTCCAGTTCTGGTACAGCCGTGGGATCAACCGATCGATGGAGACAACCACGCTGGACCCCGGGAACTGGCAGGAGATCCAAGACAAGACCAAGCAGTACGACGAAATCGTACGGAACAGGCACATGTCTCCCGAGGAAGTCAACGCCATGCGGCTCGCTTTCCAGCAGAACCCGCCACACCGCAACCCCGGCGAGTACAAGGCCGCCAACCGACCCTACGTCAGATTCTACACCGCTGGTGCAGCGCTGGCCGTCTTCATGGTCGTCGCCGAGCTCGTCAGGCGCACCAAGCGCTGACCGCTAGCCAGCAAGGTTGAACTGTCCGTGGAACAGGAGTGGCGCGTGCGCGATTTGAGTGACGTGATGTCAGAAACTGGCCTCCGGCCGACATCACCCAACCATTGCCACGCGCCACTCCAGAAATTATTCCTGATTATATGTATCGTCGTGTTCGTAATAAGTAGTGCTTGCGGGGTGCCGTGGTAATGTGACGCGTTAGCGTCTACCACGGCACCCCGCCTCCGGATTAGCATCCGGACTTACAAGTCTGCACAGGTTGGTCGGTTCGATACCTTATGTACCTCCAGGAGTGGTCGAAGAATATCAGACTTTCCGCCTTGTCAGAGCTGCTGGCCGCAGTTACCGCAGAAGCGGGCTTCCGGCTTGGCGCTCGCACCACAGTTTGCGCAGTAACGCCCGGTACCGGTCGCTACCGTCGGCTGCGGCGGCATGGCATCGGTGGGACTGGCCCAGGGCGGCATGCTCGTCTGCTGACTGGCCGGCTGCCCTCGTCGCTTGCGCGAACGCATGACGAAGTAGAGCACGAGTCCTACGACAATCACCACGAGCAGCACCACCAATGCCAACCCGATCAATCCGTTGTCAGCCTCCGGCTGAACGGCGTCACTGTTCCGCGGATCGGTCGGCAACTGCTGCGACGGCGCCGACTCCAGAGGAACACCCTGCTGGGTCAGGAAGGTGCGCAGGTCATTGGTGTCGGTCACGAAGTTGAAGCTCTGCTCCTCCCCGTTGATGATGAAACTGTTCACCCCGACGACCTCGTTGTTGGCGTTGACCGTGGGTCCGCCCGACATACCTCCCGAGATATCGGCATTGATCTCGATACCGGCCACACCCTGGGGGCTGACCTGGTTCTGGCTGACCGTGCCGGTCTTGAACGATGCCCGCAGACGCGAAGGGTCGGTGACGCTACCGACGGACCCGGGAAAACCGATTGCCACGATCTGGCTGTTGATGCCCGTTTGCTCGTCGGCCACCTTCAGATGCGGCGTGCTCACGTCGGTCTTCAGCTTGAGCAGGGCAACGTCACCCGACTCGAACGGCCGGTAATTGACCGTCTGGACCACCGTCGGCTCCTTGATGAACGAGCCCTGGATGGCCGGTTGCGAGACGTAGATCTGCTGCACCACCGGTGAACCCTTGGTAGCGCCCGACACATCCCAGTAGGCCAGCGCGGAGTTGAGCAGCTCGGGCTGCTTTAGCTTCTTGAGGACCAACTCCTCTAGAATACTGGTCCGGGCGTCGTCATTACTGACGCAGTGGCCGGCGGTGACGATGTGGCCATCTGCGCTGGCGAACCAGCCGGTACAGATGCCAGCTGCGACGACTTCCTCCTCCTGGATCTGGACGGTGCCATTGATGTTGTATGGCACCTGAACGTAGGCGCTGTAGTACATCTCGATCAGCATCACCGACTTTTCCAGCTCGGAAACGTCAGACTGACTGGCTGAAGCTCTGGCGATGCCAGCTGCAGATACCGCGGCCTGCGGCAGCAGGGCGGTCACGAACAGTATCGCCATGGCGACAGCACTGACGGCCATCGTGAAGATGTTCATCCGGCCATGGTGGCGCGGAAGTTTGCGAGACATGTCATTCCCCTTCCGGGAACGGCGGCTTGTCAAGGACCTGTACGGCTCCACTCACTCCCTGTGCAGGCGTAAGTTAGGACAATCATATACCATAACTAAATTTACAACAAATATTTTATACGATTTGTCAACAAGGCTATACTGTCGGCATCCTGAATCAATCCGCTCAGACTACCACTGCCTCACCTATCACTACCTTCTCTCTGAAATTGTTTATTACATGTTTTTATGGTATAGTATAGATGACCTATACCTGGTCACCCTTCACATACTTGGAGTAGACATGCGCTTCTGGAAAACCGGCCTGACAGACCTGGCCATCGCCATCCTGGCAATTAAGACCTTCCGCCGAGACGACGTAGTCTGGACTATCGAACTTTCGCTACGGAAGTTCGAGCTCAAGATGCCGGACAGGTCAACAGCGCGCTGCGATTTTCTCATTCTGCAACTGCAGGAAAGTCTGAGCCAGCGACACCTCAAGGACAGCAAGGCCGAGTTCGAGCCTCGCTACGGCGCCAAGCCGCGCGTCCTGCCGGCACTGACAGACATGGAGTACGACCCGATCAGCGGCACGTTCTACAGCCCCTCAGCCATCCGGCTGACGATGCGTCGGCTGAACGACAAGATCGAGGACTACCTGCACAAGCTGGTGCTCGATCTGATGCGGTCCCAGACCAACGCCAGACACTGACTCCAAGCTCCACCGGGTGGTGCGGTATATAGCCGGTAGCGGTCAACAATGAGCCAGGCAGCCAGCCTGAGCCCAGACCACCTACCGACGATACCGCACCACCCAAGCACTACCCCCTTTATTACCACCGGCAGCCCTGTAAGATATTTGACTGCAATTATGAGCCAGCCACGCTTAGATAGTAAGGCCAATCAATCTATAGGAGGCAGTCACCATGCCGCGAGCACATCGTAACGACGACCCGGAACTTGAAGACGCAGAGCTGATCGAAATGGTAGATGACCTGGCCCCTGCCCGGCCCAATGCCGGCAAAGTAGCGGTCATAACCGGTGCTTCCAGTGGCATCGGCCACGCCACCGCGTTGGAATTCGCCCGCGACGGCTACCATGTGGTGCTGGCCGCCAGACGCAAACGCGAGCTTGAAGGTGTCGCCACCGTCTGCCGCGAGCATGAGGTAGACGCACTAGTCCAACCGGCCGACACCACCGATGAAGTCGCCATCCAGCAACTGGCGGCAGCCGCCGTCAAACGGTTCGGTACCATCGACGTCTGGATCAACAACGCCGGTGTATCAGTATATGGCGACTTCCTTGACACGCCGACCGAAGATTTCCGTCAGGTCATGGACACCAACGTCATGGGATATGTCCACGGCGCCAAGGCCGCCCTGCGCCAGTTCAAAGCCCAAGGACACGGGTTGCTGATCAATGTCAGCTCGATCAATGCCACGGCGCCACTGCCCTACTCCACGGCATACACCGCCAGCAAATATGCCATACGCGGCCTGACCGAATCACTGCGCATGGAACTGGAAGCCGAGGAGCTACTCGGGCCGATCCAGGTATGCAACGTCATGCCAGC
>JALQUD010000097.1 GCA_023268595.1 Candidatus Saccharimonadia bacterium | reverse complement strand
GAAGGACTTGCGTATTGACACGTTTTGCTCCTCAGGCCCTGGTGGTCAGAGTGTGAATACGACCTATTCCGCTGTTCGAATTACGCACCTGCCCACGGGCCTCGTGGTCTCCTGCCAGGACGAGAAGTCGCAGATCAAGAACAAGGCCAAAGCCCTCAGCGTGCTGCGGTCACGGCTGCTACAGCAGAAGATCGAAGCCGAGCAGAACGAACTGTCGGATGCCCGCAAGAAGCTTATCGGATCAGGCGACCGTTCTGAGAAGATCCGCACCTACAACTTCCCGCAGGACCGCATCACCGACCACCGCATCGGTTACAGCCGCAGCAACATCCCCGGTGCGCTGGATGGCAACATCGACGACCTGGTGGACGCCCTGCTAGCCGCCGAGCATCAGCTGATGAGCCAGGAATAGGAGCATCAGGGTGCGCATCGATACTTGGCTGGCCGACGCCAGCCGCAGCCTGAGGTCACAGGGCGTCAGTTCGGCACGGCTGGATTGCCTGCTACTACTGGAAGATGCGCTCGATAAGGACCGATCCTGGCTACTAGCCCACCCGGAAGCCTTGCTCGATGAACCGATAATCAGACAGCTGGAAGCAAGCCTGGTCCGGCGCTCCACACACGAGCCGATGGCATACATACGCGGTCACAGCCAATTCTATGGCCACGATTTCTTAGTCACGCCCGACGTACTGGTACCCCGCCCCGAGTCAGAAGACATCATCAGCCTGGCCATCGGCCTGGCCCAGGACGTCAACCGGCCGGTCATCATCGATGTCGGCACCGGATCAGGCTGCCTGGCGGTCAGCGCCGCACTGGCGATACCCGGATCGGAAGTCTACGCCACCGACATCGATCAGGCCTGTCTGGAAGTCGCGGCACGCAATGCGGCCCGGCACCAGGCGAGCGTCACCACCATCCGTGCAGATCTCCTCGATTCCTTTTCAGAGGACGTTAATAACGCACAACTACCCAAACAAGCCAACATGATACTCGCCAACTTGCCGTATGTACCTAGCACGCACGCCATAAACCAGGCAGCCAGCCACGAGCCACAGCACGCCATATTCGGTGGCCAGGACGGCCTGAAGCTGTTCAGGATGATGTTTGAGCAGATATCTGCCGGTACAGTCAACTCGCAGCATCTATTGACCGAGGCCTTGCCGGAAAGCCACGCCGCCCTTGCCGCCTTGGCTCAGGAGCATTGTTACCAATTACGGCAAACCGCCGGATTCGTCCAATTGTTCAGTCGGAGCGAATGACCGGCGGTCCGCACGCGCTACGGGAGTCCGTAGCTACGAATTAGCTTGCGATGGCGCGGCTTCCAGTTTGACGTCGATGTTCTGCTGTTTACCATCACGCAGGATGGTCAGCTTGACGGTGTCATTAACACCCTTCTGGTTCAGGAGCACGGTCAGACCGTTGCGCTCGTCAATCTTGGTTCCATCAACTTCAAGGATGGTATCCCCAGGCTTAAGCCCTGCCTTGGATGCCGGCGTATCGGGTAACACGGTCTCCTGGCCGTCAGCTTCTTCCGACTTAAGGATGTATGCACCGCGTGACACGCTCAGATCAAGCTGCTTGGCGATATCGTTGGTCAGTGCCACATAGCGCACACCCAGATATGGCTGCTGGAACTTGCCGGTCGATATGACCGTCTTGATCAGGCCGCTGATGTTGGCCGTCGGGATGGCGAAGCCGATACCCTGGGCGTTGCCGGCGACAGCGGTATTGATGCCGATGACCTCACCATTAATGTTCACCAATGGCCCACCGGAGTTACCTTCATTGATCGCCGCATCGGTCTGGAACAGGTCCTGAAGCGTCTCACTGCTGCCACCGTCGCTTGACTGGGCCTCGACGCTGCGCCCGAAACCGGAGATGATACCGGTCGTGACCGAATTCTGGAACTGACCAAGCGCGTTGCCGATCGCCACTACGGTATCACCGACGCCGATCTTACTGGAATCGCCTATCTTAGCCGGCGACAGCTTGTGGCTCTTGGCATCGTTGATCCTCAGGAAAGCCACGTCGAGCGGATCGGACTCCCGTGTCCGGCCGACGACCGACACGTCGGTCAGCTCGGTACCGTCGGACAGTGTGACGTTG
This sequence comes from Candidatus Saccharimonadia bacterium, assembly GCA_023268595.1. Lineage (GTDB taxonomy): Bacteria > Patescibacteriota > Saccharimonadia > Saccharimonadales > UBA4665 > JALQUD01. The sequence continues at coordinate 1,572 of JALQUD010000097.1, read as the reverse complement.
TCGTCGGTGGTGCCGGCAGGTACCACGTGCCGGTTGGTCACGATCAACCCATTAGAAGCGATGATGATGCCGGTGCCAGCGCTGCGGGTGGGCCGGGCGCTACTGCCGCCGCCGAAGCCGAAGAAGCTACTCTGGGTCTGGTCGCTTGCCTGCGTCTGCCCCGTCACATCGATCGATACGACGCTCGGGCTGACATCCTTGGCGATGGAGCTGATCAGTTCGGACTGGCTGGAAATGACTTTCTGTTGCTCACTCCGCGTGGAAGCGGTAGTGACCGAACCATTACCGGATCCGACTAGTCCGCCGATGAAGCCGGCGGCCATGCTCAGCAATATGATAAAAATCCCACCGAAAGCCTTTATCCGTGTGCCGGCCTTGGCCGGCTGGTGTGGCTCCGGGTTGGCGAATCCCGAACCCGGTCCGGCAGCCGCAGCACCGCTGCTGCTGCTTTCCGGCACCAGGGCCGGCTTTTCCTTAGGAGCATCGTTGTCCAAGCTATCACCTCCGTGGCCTTACCGGCCTTATCTGCTGGTCGGCAGCTACCAGTCTCTGAAATATCCTGTAATATCCTGAGAACCTCTGCCCCGACCGTTTTCCTACAGGCATACTATAGACGGCCATGCTGAGATTTTTCTGAACAACATCGCGCTCTTCTTCCGGCACGCTAGCGGATGAGCAGATGGTGGCCTTCGTAAAACAACGAAGCCAGGATGAACAGGACGATGACCGCCGCCACGCCGGCAGTCTGCCACTTCACGTACGACGAAAGCTTTTCGAAATGATCCAGGTAATAGGTCACCGCCAAAGCGCTACCGATAACGACCAGCAGTACGAGCGGCTGGTTAAGATAGCCGGTCTGGCTTGGATACACCACCAATAGGTGGCCGAGCAACCAGACCATGGCAGCACCGAAGTAACCCCATAGGTACGACAACAGCCGTGAGTATGGCTCATCGAAGCTGTCAAAGAAGTGGCGCGCCGCCAGGAAGCACAGGATACCGGCACCAAGCACCAACGCATACAGCGGTGCCGCCGCACCGGCGATGAACATGGCGGTCAGCCCCATGATGAAGCCGACTCCGGCCTGCAACGAGATATACGACACCGTCGAACCCGGCTTGAGGAATATGAGCCAGGCGGCATACACCAAGGCCCAGACTAACTGCCAGACGGAACTGCTGGTCTGCGTCATATATACGAGCGTGGAAACGCCGACGATGATGTCTACGGCGTTGGATCGGATGTTGGCCGGCCAGAAACGCGGCCGGACCGCCAGCATGCGCCATTTGCTAAGCGCGATGAGGATATATGCCAGTTGGACGAAATCCAACCGGACCAACGCGAACAGCGCGAGCGGAAAGACGAGTAACAAGCCGTTATGTAAGAACGACGAGACACCTCGCACCGGTTTCATCCTGGCAACCAACGGTTTCATAAGCTCCGCCTATTATATCAGACGGGCGCCCGGCAACCATAACCAGGACTCCGGCTACCCCGGTTTCAGCTGAAGCCGGTACCAGCCGGACCGCCGGCCACCATAGCGCTATAGCCTAGGTTGGGGTATAGTGGAAC
>JALQUD010000096.1 GCA_023268595.1 Candidatus Saccharimonadia bacterium | reverse complement strand
CCTTCTTCGTCTGCGTGCTTCGTAAGGCCGGCTGATGTCAGTGCGCTGTCAGCTTGACGTTACGTTTTTAAGCTATCCGTAAGCCACGCAATTACGTAGCGTGCTATAGTTCGGTTATGAATATCTTACATGCCATCCTCCTTGGTATCATCGAGGGTATAACTGAATTCTTGCCGGTCTCGAGCACCGGCCACCTGACTATCGCCGAGAAGCTGTTGGGTTATCCTATCGATGATGTCGGTGTGACCGCCTTCACGGCTATCATCCAGGTCGGTGCCGTCATGGCTACCATCATCTATTTCCGCAAGGACATCGCTACCATCATCAGCGCCTGGGTCGCGGGCCTGTTCGATTCCAGTAAGCGGTCCACGTTCGAATATCGGTACGCCTGGGCTATCATCATCGGTTCCGTACCGATCGCCATCATCGGCCTGTTGTTTAAGGATCAGATCGAGACCACTTTACGCAGCCTTTGGTTCGTAGCTATTGCCCTCATAGCTTGGAGTGGCGTCATGTGGGCGGCCGACCGCTATGCCAGCCAACGCCGCCACGAAACTGACGTGACCTGGAAGGATACGCTGTTCATCGGCGTGGTGCAGTGTTTGGCGCTTATCCCGGGCGTGTCACGTTCGGGCGCGACGATGTCGGCCGGTCTGTTCAAGGGGCTCGACCGGGTCGCTGTAACCAAACTGTCCTTCTTTCTATCTATTCCAGCCCTGACTGCCGCTACGTTGCTACAGGTGGTGAGTGAGTATGATAACGTCTCCGCCAGCGTCGGCTGGTTGCCTACCATCGTGGCTACTATCGTCAGTTTCGGTGTGGCTTATGTCGTTGTGGCCTGGCTGCTTAAGTTCGTGGCCAAGCATGATTACAGCGTGTTCATCATATACCGGCTGGTCATCGGCGCACTGTTGGTCGTGCTGCTGGCAACTGGTACGATAACCGCCACCTGAGACCCACAGTACCCGCAGTATCAATACGCCGCTTCTTCCACCGTCTGCGGGGCAGGACGGGGCTTTTTGCGACGGGTCTGATCCCGGGTTATGAGCAGCGTGCCGGCTACCGTCAGGCCGATGCCGGCTATGACTACTTCCCATGCGCCACCGGCCGGCCGATCACCGAGCGCCAGGATACCGACGATGGTAGGTATGACGGTCTCGGTCGATATCATGGCGGCGTTGACGATGGTGGCGTGGTGGCGCTGCAGGGCGATCGCGAACAGCCATATGCCTACGGCTCCGTAGGCGATAAGTGATAGGAAGAGCGGCTGGTACACCATGTTCCAAAAGGGCGGGGAGAAATCCAACATGCGGCCGACGATGGCGGTGGCGCCGAATGCCGCACCGGAAAGGCCGCCCAGCACGATGGTGGCGTAATGTTTGGTGTTGCGGATGAACATAAGACCGCCGGCCAGGATTAGTAGCGGTGACAATATGATAGCCATCTGGACGGTCTGGCTGGTCTGGACGTTGCTTTCGGGCACGGCGCTTGAGGCGAGCAATGCCAAGCCGAGCAGTATGACGCCGACGGCGGCCATCATGCCACGGGTGATGCGCCGCTTGAAGAAGACCCGCTCTACCCAGACCGTTATGACCACGCTCAGGGCGGTGATGGGCTGCACGACGAACAACGGTAGGGTCTGGACGGCTACCAATGTCAGGACCCAAGCTATCAGGTCCAGCGATGTCCCCAGCAAATACGGCCAATCACGGAAAAGTTTCAGGAAGACGCCGACATGGCCTGAACCGGCGGAGACATGCTTGTCAGCGCCCATCTTTTGCAAGATGGCCGCGAAACCGTTACAAACCGCCGTGCCCACGGCAGCGGCTATGGCCAGCCAGAATATCAAGCGGCGCTCCCTCCGTTAAGACATGTACCACTATAGCAAATCCGCAGCTCCGTCCGACAGTGAAGACTGGCGCTCAGCTGGATAATCGCTCAGATCGGCAGCAGGGTCCGCACTTCCAGTGTGCGGTCGGCGGGCAGATGGTAGTAGTCGCTGCTGCTCAGGCTGTTGCGCGACATTGTCATATACAGTGCCCGCTGCCAGCCGTAGATGGCGTGGTTGCCGCCGGTTACCACACGGCTCAGTGAGACGAAGTAATGGGCTTTGTAGGGGTCAAAATTCAATTCGGGGCTCCGGTAGCGTATGCTCTCCAGGCTACGGGGTATATTGGGCGTATCGTGGAAGCCATAGGTGATGGTCACTTGGCTGATGCCGTCGGCATAGCCTAGCGAATCGATGGCGACCCGGTCTTCCACGGGTACGTGCGCCGCACTTGAAGTCGTCACATACACGATGACGGTCTTCTCGTGCAGTTCATGCATGTCTTCGATGGCCGTACGCAGGGCGGTCGGCGTCTTGCCGGGATGGTGGCCGATGTATATGGCGTGTCCGGGCAGACGAACCAACGGTTTGCGCCGCTTATCCTGTAACTTGGCGATGAACTTGTCGAGTGGCGGCTCCAGCGCCCGGCGCTCGCGTGAAATTATGCGTTGGCCACGGATCCAGGCGTTGAAGCACAATAGCAGTAACGCGGCCAGGGCCAATGGTACCCAACCGCCATGGGGTATCTTCGGTAGGTTGGCTAACAGTAGTATGGCCTCCAGGATGATGAAACCGCCGCAGTAGAGGGCGGCTTTCGGTAGCGATCGCTTCCAGACCGGCCGCATGGCTATCATCAGCAAGATCGAATCGACCAGTAATGTGCCGCTGACCGCCAATCCGAACGCTCCGGCCAGCCGCTCCGATGAGCCGAACGTCAGCACCAAGCCGAGCACGCCGACCAGCAGCAGGCCATTGACCAGGGGTATGTATATCTGCCCGAAACTGTGGTCCGACGTTTGGACGATGCGCATGCGGGGCACGAATCCAAGCTGTATGGCTTGGCGCGTCAATGAGAACGCACCGGAGATCACCGATTGCGAGGCGATCAACGTGGCCGCCGTGGCCAGAACAAGTATGGCCGGTCTGACTACAGCCGGGAAGAGTTCGAAGAACGGATTGCTGACCGGGTTGCCGCCGTACAGTACCAGTGCGCCTTGCCCCAGATAACACAGCATTAGCGCCGGAAATACGCATAAGAACCAGGCCCGGGCGATCGGTGGCCGGCCGAAATGGCCCATGTCGGCGTATAGGGCTTCGGCACCGGTGACTGCCAGCACGACCGCGCTCATCGACAGAAACGCCATGAGCGGGTGCTGGGCAACGAAGAAGACTGCCTCGGCCGGGGACAGCGCCTGGAGTATGGCCGGATGTTGGACGATACGCCAAAGACCGCCCACGGCCATGACGGCGAACCACAACACCATGACCGGTCCGAACAGCCTGCCGATCAGCTCCGTGCCATAGCGTTGCACGCCGAATAGCAGTACTAACAGTGCGATGGTGACGGGGACGACCAGGTGGTCCAATCCGGGTGAAATGACTCCCAGACCTTCGGCGGCCGATAAGACCGATATGGCCGGCGTGACCACGCTGTCGCCGTAGAACAGTGCTACGCCCGCCAATCCGAGGGCCACATAGATCCACCGTTTTCGCAGGCGGCTGGAACTGATGATGGAAACCAGAGCCATGATGCCGCCTTCGCCATGGTTATTAGCCTTCATGACCATGCCGATATATTTGACGCTGACGATGAGCGTAACGGTCCATATCAGCAGCGAAAGTAAACCATGGACGACCACGGCATCGGTAGCGTATTCGCGCATGTGCGGCAGGCTGAATGCCGTCTTCAGCGCGTAGAGAGGACTGGTACCGATGTCGCCGAACACGACGCCGAGTGCGCCAAGGACGAGACCGGTACCGACGGCGGTCCG
>JALQUD010000095.1:3570-3834 GCA_023268595.1 Candidatus Saccharimonadia bacterium | reverse complement strand
TGATCGCGATGGAGAAAGCTAGTCGTACCTGCATACCGCTGCTGTAATTCTTGAGCTTCTGGTCCATGAATTGTTCCAGTTCCGCAAAGGCAACGATATCATCATACATAGCTTCCATCTCACGACGATTGAAACCAAGCAAGGCGCCATTCAGAAAGACATTTTCTCGACCGGTTAAGTCTGGGTTAAAACCGACACCCAACTCAATGAAAGGGGTTAATTTGCCTTCTATATGCACATTACCCTTGTCTGGCATATAAATCC
>JALQUD010000095.1:0-3560 GCA_023268595.1 Candidatus Saccharimonadia bacterium | reverse complement strand
AAACTTTTAGTAATGTACTCTTACCGCTCCCGTTACGGCCGACAATTCCGAAGAACTCACCCTTCTTCACCTTAAAAGAAATATCATTCAACACATGTTGTTTCTCATATTTCCTATGCTTACGAAATATGTTGACGAACATATTCTTAACTGACCCTTGATTTTCATGGGGCAGCACAAATGACTTAGAAACATCGTCCACTACGATGGCGTATTTATCGGCTTCAGACATCTATAAGTTCTCCGCGAATTTCGGTGCTTGGCGCTTGAAGTATAACAGGCCACCTATCAAGATAAGTGCCACCAGTCCGAACGGTATTAACATATACCAACCACCATCGAAGACCCGGGAGACTGTGACGACCTTAGAGTCATGTGTGACTGCTAAGTAACGAGCATCCTGCACCGCCTGGGCCATCGGATTCATTAACAGTATTTTTTGAATAGTCGTATTAGTAATGATCGATAAAGCATACAAAATTGGCGTCAGATAGAATCCGGCCTGCAATAATACTTCCCATATATAGCTAACGTCACGGTACTTCACGAAAGCGGCCGACAGGAAGAATGAAATACCTAAAGCCAACAGATAAACCTCAAGAAGAACTAAGGGTAAGAGAACTATCGTAGCTGGAAAATCTACATCATTCAATATCATGGCTATAAACACGACCACCAGGTTTAAGCTGAGGCTAATTAACGCTGCGATACTGCTGCTAAATACAATCATCCAGCGCGGAATCCTAATCTTACGAATAAGGTCACCCCGAGCCACTACCGACCCAAGACTTTGTGAAGTCATTTCCTGAAAGAAATTCCACATAACTACACCGAGCAGTAGATAAACCGGAAAATGCGGGATTCCTCCACCCGTCTTCAGAACCATTACGAATATTACATATAAAATACCGAATAGAAAAAGGGGTCGCAGCAGCGACCAAGCATACCCGAGCACCGACCCCTGGTACCGGAGTTTAAAGTCCGTACGGACAAGCTCGCTCAACAGAGCGCGGTTTTGCTTTGTTAGAAATCGTCGCATTGATTTACAATATTATAGATGAAATGGAAAGGCTAGTCGATGACTAAAAAGCTCATGGTGGCGGTAGTCATCCCCAGTTGGAACGGCGAGGCGCATTTACGGCAATGTCTGGATTCGGTATTAGGCCAGTCCCTCAGTCCGCACGTCATCGTCGTCGACAATGGCTCGGTCGACAGTTCGGTAGCGATCGTCGAACAGGAATACCCGGATGTCGAACTGATCAAACACGACACGAACAAAGGCTATGCCGGCGGCGTGAACCCGGGCTTCCAACGGGCTATCGACCGCGGTTATGCTTACGTCGCCCCATTCAACAACGACGCCGTGGCAGACAAGCATTGGCTCAGCACGCTGGTCCAGGCGCTCCAGGAACGACCGGATTACGGCGCTGCCATGTGCAAACTGCTTGGCGAAGACGGCTCAAGCTTAGATAGTACCGGTGATTACTACACCGTCTGGGGCCTGCCATATCCCCGAGGACGCGGTGAAACCGACGTCAACGCCTACGATACGGCAACCGAGATATTCGCTGCCAGCGGCGGAGCCAGTCTATACCGGGTAGCCATGCTCAAACAGATAGGACTGCTTGATGAGGACTTCTTCGCCTACTACGAGGATGTCGACCTGAGCTTCCGCGCCCAATGGGCCGGTTGGAAGGTCGTCTACGTACCAGGCTCAATCGTCTACCACGCCACCAGCAGTACCAGCAAGCGGATGCAGGGGACCGATATCAATAAAGCCGCCCCTACTTCCATAGCCAAATCCGACAAAGAGCACAAAAAGCGAACAAAAGACGCTGCACCCCCTATCAATGGTTTCGTCACATACCAAACCATGAAGAATCTGCCGATGCTGCTTTGGAAAAATGTCCCAGCCCGGATGCTACCGGGCGTCCTGGCGCGATTCAGCCTGGTATACGCGTCATTCTTCGTAGCCGCCATCCAGCGGGGACAACTCAGTTTCGCGCTCCGTGGCGCCGGCAAGGCCCTCGTCTGGTGGCCACGCAAATTAGCTGAACGACGGCGCATCATGAAGGGTGCGCAGGCCGGTTCGGATTACATAACCAGCATCATGACGTATGATTTGCCACCGAACGCCAGACGACTACGCAACCTCCGCAACCTGTTCACAGGCCGCTCAGAACGTAGCAATAACGACAGCACTATCGCACGGCAGGGGAGAAGCTGACCACTATGACAAAAAAGGAACATAAAGCGAACACTAATCGCAAGCACATCGTCATAGACGCCCGCGAACTCCGCACCAGCACCGGCCGCTACGTCGAGCGGTTACTTAATTACCTGATGGCCATCGACGACCATCACCGCTACAGCGTCCTGCTCAAGCCAAAGGACATCGACGGCTGGCAGCCGACCAACCCCAATTTCACAGCCGTAGCCTGCCCGCATAGGGAATTCAGCTTCGACGAGCAGCTTGGCCTGATGAGCCAGATCCACGACCTCAAGCCGGACCTGGTCCACTTCGCCATGGTCCAGCAACCGGTCATGTTCAAGGACTGTCCGGTCGTCACCACCATGCACGACCTGACGACCATCCGCTTCGACAACCCATCCAAGAACCCTGTGGTCTTTAAAACCAAGCAGCAGGTTTACAAATGGGTCAATAAGCGCGTTGCCAAGAAGTCGGCTGCCATCATCACACCATCACAGTTCGTCAAAGATGACGTCGTACGCTATTGTGGCATCGATTCCCGGAAGGTGACTGTCACCTACGAATCAGCCGACAACCTGCCGACACCGGCCGAGCCGATCGATGACATCGATTCACCGTCACATGCCATCCGCGTCGGCGCCCCGTTCATCATGTACGTCGGCCGGCCCACGCCGCACAAAAACCTGGAACGATTGGTCGAGGCTTTTAAAACGCTCCAAGCCGACAATCCGGATCTCGTATTGGTGCTGGCAGGCAAACAGGATGACAATTACCGCCGTATCGAAGCCGATGTCCGCCGCCAGTCACTGCCCAATGTACTGTTCACTGGTTTCATTTCCGACCAGCAATTACGCTGGCTCTACGAGAACTGCTCGGCCTACGTCTTCCCATCACTGAGTGAAGGCTTCGGCCTGCCCGGCCTGGAAGCGATGGTGCACGGCGCACCGGTCGTCAGCAGCAACGCCACCTGTTTACCGGAAATCTACGGCGAGGCCGCCCACTACTTTGATCCGCTTGATACCGCCGACATGGCTGCGAAGATCAATGCCGTCATCCATGACCAGACATTACGCTCCCGGCTGATCGCCCGCGGCCACCAACAAGCCGCCAAATACTCATGGCACCGCATGGCCGAGCAGACACTCGCCATCTACCGCGACGTCCTTAGCGAGACACACGGGAAATAATCGTCCGACGGTCACTGCAACCGACCCGCTAGCCCGCTGTGACACTCTGGAATATATATACTTTTTATATAGTTTTTATATATTTTCCAGAGTCTGAAAAAGAGGGGTGTACAACCCCTTTTTCAATGAACTAATGATTCGGACGCATTTTAAAGGTAGCG
>JALQUD010000094.1 GCA_023268595.1 Candidatus Saccharimonadia bacterium | reverse complement strand
GCTGGCGACCCTCGGTTTGCACATCGACGAGAGCCGGATTCCGGGCAGCAACCTGGTCGTACTGGACGACATCCGTATCACCGGATCCGCCCAGAAGGCCAGCCGTGCGTTCCTGGAGCGTTTCGAGCCGCGAGCCGTGTGGTATCTCCATGCAGCACGCCTGGACGAGGCGACCGCCATCGCGGATCCCGGTCTCGAGGACAAGCTCAACCAGAGTCTGCAACACACGCTGCGACGCTTCGTGGACGAGTACGTTCGTGGAGAGTTCCAGCTCAATACCCGCGTGCTGCGCTGGATCCTGGAGTCCGACCAGACCGAGCTGAAGACGTTCGTCGCCTACGCTCCGGTCGAACTCCTCGAGAGTATCCTGTCAGCGGCCATCGGCACCGGTGTCGCGTACTACAACAAGTACATCGACAGCATCACGATGGTCTGCAACGAGCTGGAGTGCTACCGCAGACCGCTGGGTACTGACCGCGTCAACGCCTGAACCGCCCAACGAAAGTAGGGAATGACATGATCGACAACGGCATCATCGCCATCAGCTTCGACATCTGGGGCACGCTGCTCAACGGCAACAAGGCTTTCACCAAGCCCCGCCTGCAGCACCTCTTCAGCGCGCTGGACATCACCGACATCGACATCGAGATGCTGGTCAGCGCCTACCGTGCGAGCGGTAAGCACTGCGACGCCGAGATGGAGCGTACCGGACTGGACATCGGCATGGGCGACCGCCTGGCCTTCATGTTCAAGGAGCTGGGTCTCGACCGCGACGTGCCGTCCGATCAGTGGATCAACGACATGCAGGTCGCGCTGGGCCGGATGCGACTCCTGCCGGAGTACTGTCCGATGCTGATCGAGCCCGATCTGTTGCAGACGCTGCAGGCGCTCAAGGACCAGGGTTACCGCCTCGGCACCATGAGCAACACCGGCATCGACAACGAGCTGGGCATGCGCTCGCTCCTGAATCTGAACGGCATCGCGTCGCTCGTCAACGTCACGGTCTTCTCTAGCGAGGTCGGACTGGCCAAGCCCAACCCTGACTTCTTCCGCCACATGGCGCAAGAACTCGGCACGGAGACCCAGAATGTCCTCCACATCGGAGACAACCCCAACGCCGACTACCGCGCCACCGAGGCCGGCATGTCCGCGCTGCTCTACGCCCCCAAGGGGACGGACAAGCCGCTACAGTACATCCGCTCGATGAAGGAGCTGCTGAAGAAATAATTGGAAGTATCTGAACTAACTCTCCCCGGAGTATAAAACCGCAGCAATGCGGTGTGTGAGCCCGGTCCGCCAATCGGATCGACAGTAGCGAGGGGTCGTGTGAGCATGGCAGCCGTCATGCAGGACGCGTGAGACTACACCCAAGTGGCATCCACTACTTGGTCATGGGTCACCGCCAGCGCGGCAAATCTTGTAAACTTGGACCTTCGGGTTCATAACCACAAGATTTGCCGCTTTTTCTTTGCATTTAAATATACTTTGTGTTATAATATATAGATTATGATGTTTGAGTCAGTTAACGGCCGCATAGCTCGGGAAGCTCAGGAATTTGAGAACGATCTGCAGCCTTACCGCGACATGGCATTGGATATCTTTACTGTGCAGCAATTAGAGCAGATTGATGCTGAAGCTGTGGTTAATGCCCGTCATGTGACGACTGCGAATGATAGATATCAAATGTCAGCCGTAAGTCTGGAACTTGCCCATAATCGCTTTGCGGTTGCCCGTTCATTGTATGATTGCGGTGTGTCCAGTGAGGGCTTGGAGGCTGTAAAAAGCGGTGAAATGTCTTACTCGAACCTGCGTACGCATACCGAGACCCTTTTTCAGCATGCCAAAACTATAACTGATGTTGCTACTGCTACATGGTCGAATATCGATTACAAGGCGAGTAAGGGTGACGATGAATTCATTCTTCGCACATCGGGTGAAAGCGTCTTGCCTGATAGTACTGATTCCCCTCAGTTAATAAAGGCTGGAATCAATGCGCTTGACGCACTATATGTGCAGTGCTATACCCGCTACACGGAGACTATGGGCAACGCACTGCTGCCCAATGGTTTTAAGCTGAAGCTTGGCCGCGATGCCGGAAATTTACTTCACGTGATCGAAAACAGGCGCGCATCAATCCTGCGTGCCACTAATGGCAACGTGACTGGTATACGTAACCCTAACATTCTGGCTGGCGTACATAATGAAATTACCGAAGGGCTGGCCGCCGCAGACCGCTTGGCAGTGTGGCTGAGCGCACCGCGTCTTTATGATGAATCGTTCACGCTAAAAGCACCTTTAGACGAACGGCGTCCTCAGGGTGGACGAAAGTTTGATCCGCAGACATTGGCATCTTCACTCATTCGTTCTGAGATTGAGTTAGAGTCGAAACCCGAGCAACCTCGCCATGTCTCCACGCCTTTCATGGCTGAAGACTTAAAAATAGCTACTGAAAATAATGAAGTCGAAGTAGCCCCTAGCGAAGAGCATCGACGTGAAGGTAAAAAGTTTGACCCAGCAGATCTTGGTCGGCTTCAGTTTGAACGTAAGTCTGAGCCTGAACGGCTTCGCCCGTCACGTCGGACATTCGAACCAAAACATTTAGAAGCGCCCCGGCGTCGTAAGCGCTTCGATCCGAAAGACCTGGACTAAGTAGTCGGATACCATTAAAAAGAACCGCAACATGAAGTGCGGTTCTTTTTAATGGGGGGATATCTGTTTGATTATGATGAATTAAAGATAATAACGAAGGGGTAGTGCTGGATGGTCCGGAAAGTTTTTCGTGCGATTGCACGTAGTATACTTTCCGGACCATCCGCAGTCATCGCCTAGCGGCGAAGGTTGGAGGGATAGGGGTCAGGCGAGAAGCTCGTTCTGCCGGGCAGTCGTCAGATAGGTCGGAACCTCGTCGAGCATGGCCTCGTAGAAGGTGTCGTCGGAGGCACTCCGGAGGTCGGCCATCTGCTTGGCGTCGACGTTGTCGACCAGGCGGCCACCCTGCTCGTAGGGGACGCCCACGGGGATGTCGTCGTCGAGCGACTCCAGGAACTGCCAGCCGCTGCGGTCGTTCCCGACGTACAGGAACTTGATGAAGACGCCGCGGTAGCTGAGCTTGCGGATGGCGTCGGCGGCCGACTGCGGGTCGTTGGGAACGCCATCGGTGACGACGAACAGGAACACCGGGATGTCGGCCTTCTTCTTGGTCGGGGAGGATGCTCCGCGCTTGAAGAAGCCGCCACCACTGAACAGGTCACCGTTACCGGTGATCTCCGCGGCGCGGACCAGCGCCTCGGTGAGGCCGGTGCTGCCGTAGGCGTCGATGCGCTCGCGCCGGATGAGGTCGCTGTAGTTGTCGAGGCTGACGTCGACCTGCTGCAGGCGGTGGTCGAAGAAGATCGTCGGCACGCTGCCGTCGTCGTCGACGATCACCGCGAATCCGAGCGCACGCTCGACGGCGTCCTGGACGCTGCCGTTGCGGTACTCGTTGCCCATGGAACCGGAACGGTCCGCGAGGAGCACGACCTGCCACTGCTGGCGGGGGTTGACCTTCTTGGTCACCATCTGCTTGACGGCGGCGTCGACCTTCTTGGTCATACGCAGTCCACCACCGTTGGCGGCGTCGGCCTTGGCGACCCTGTCCTTGACGGTCCTGAGATCTGGCATGAGGATGACCCTCTTTCTATCTCTCGTTAACTGGACTATCCAGTAACTTGTAAACGATAACATATTATTATGGATATTACAATAGTTTCCCTATTGTAATATCGAGAAAAGTATGTATAATATGCAAAGTCATTACGACGCAGTGTCGTGAGACGGACTTTTAGGAGAGACTGTGCCTCAGTTGAAGACCAAGAAGGGTCAGCAGTCCAAGCTGGTCAC
>JALQUD010000093.1 GCA_023268595.1 Candidatus Saccharimonadia bacterium | reverse complement strand
CGGACTCAGGAATGATCCCCAGTTTGGTGCCACCAGGCATCAGTAGGCCTGGGCAGTTCGGCCCGACCACCATCGTGCCCTTTCGCCGGGCGGCAGCCAGTACCGCCAGCACATCATGGACTGGCACATGCTCAGTAATAACCACTAGCAACCCGATGCCGGCTTCGATCGCTTCCAGACAAGCCGCCTTGGCAAACTTGGCCGGCACGAACACTACGCTGACCTGCGCGCCGGTCGCTTCCATAGCCTGCGCCACATCATCAAACACCGGTACATCATGGACCGTCTGGCCACCCTTACCAGGGGTCACACCGGCTACCACAGTAGTTCCTGCGGCTAGCATGGCAGCCGTATGAAAGGCACCGTGCGTGCCCGTCATCCCCTGTACTATCACCTTATGGTCGTCAGAAAGGAATGTCAGGATATCAGGCATCATGTTCTCCTTTCACCTCAGCGACGGCGGCCTGCACGCAGTCCGCTAGCGTCCCTAGCGGCGTGATGTCGGCTTCTGACAGTAAGCGCAAACCCTCGGCCTCGTTGGTGCCGGTCAGCCGGACGAACAGCGGTGGCAAATCGTCGACAGAGCCACGGGCAGCGATGATAGCTTCGGCTACCTGGTCGCAGCGGGTAATGCCACCAAAGATATTGACCACGATCGCCCGGACATCACCGATCGCCGCTATCCTGCCAAGCGCCCCGACCATGCCGGCCACATCGGTGCCACCACCGACGTCAAAGAAGTTAGCTGCTTTCACGCCGGCCGCCTCAATCGCATCGACCGTCGCCATCGCCAGCCCGGCGCCATTGGCCATCGATGCCACCTGGCCCTTCGCATCCAGGACGACGAATTGGCTGGAGCCGCCAGCTTGGCTGAACTTCCAGTCCGAATGGCGGAAGGCTGCGGCGTCATCAAGCTCCACCTTGGCGTCGGCACAGACTAGGCGTCCACCAGGCTGGGCCATCAGCGGATTGACTTCCACCAGAAGCGCATCCTGGTCGCGCAGCAAGGCATACAACCCCGTCACCACAGTGCCAAGCTCATCGGCATAACCTGCGTCTAAACCATAATAATCAAGCAGCCGGCCGAGCTGCGTATCGGTGAGCATATCGCTATCCTCTAACGGCATGCGCAGCACATCGCCATCATCGGCTTGCTCGACCTCCACGCCACCCTGGCGCCGCGCCAAAAGCACCAAAGCCCCGGCCGTCCGGTCAAGCAATACCGACAGATACAATTCACGCTCGGATTGCTGCTTAGCCTCAACCAATAGCGCACCGACATGACAGCCGAGCAGCTCGGAACCCAGCAGACTTGTCACCGCCTGGTCATATGCTGCCCGGTCATCAACGACCCGTATGCCACCAGCCTTGCCGCGGCCACCCTTAGGAATCTGCGCTTTCACTACCAACGGAAACGGCAGCGCCGGAACGACGTCAGCAGAACCGACCAAGAAGCCGTCCGGCACCGGCAAACCGGCAGAACGGAGCAGACCCTTGGCCTCATGCTCCAGTAGGATCATGCCCGGCTCCAGGGCATCCGTAATGAATATCGTTGCTTGAGCATAGTCTTACCATACGTCAAGCCGACCATGATAGCCAAGACTAGCGTGGTAACGAGAAAGTTGAAGGCCGGACCTTTGTCTTTGGGTATGTAAGCATGCACGACGAACACGAAGAATGAATGGAAACCATACACGAACAGACTGTTCTGCCCCATCAGCGTCACGGCGTTGAATACGCGCTTGGGTATCAAATGGGAATACCGCTGCACCAGCAGGAAGAAGCCGCTGAACCACAGGACGAACATCAGTATGCGCCCCGGCTCCAGCTTCCACTTCTCAAAATACGGCCAAATAGCTTCACTGACGGTGTACCAGTGGCCGGCAAAGCTGTTGATAGCATCGGAGAACATGCCAGGGTGCTGCTGGATGAAGGTCAGGAGGAACAGATTGCAGAAGCTCACGAATACTGTCACCAGCGTGGCTACCACCACGGTGCGCCAGACGATACGGCGTGTCGTCCCGGACCAGCCGGCAACCGTAGCCTGGATAGCCTTCCAGTAATACCCGGCCAGCATACCGCCATAGAACAGCACCTGCCAGGCATGCGTGAACTGGTCGCCGCGCTTGAGCCAGATCAGGATACTAAGTCCGATCACCAGCCACCATAACCGGAAGCGCAGCAGATACAGCACGAACGGTGCGAAGAACATGAACACCACGTAGTATGTCAGGAAGTCGCTCCAACCATAGACATATTTCAGCTTCAAGGTGTCGACTATCGTACCCCAGCCCAGATCCTTGGCGGCAGCATACTTGATTGATTCGGCATCGCCGGTAGACAAGGCCCACGCCGTATAGAACAGCGTCAGCAACACCGCCACCACATAGAGCAAGGCTGCCCGGCTCCACAGCTTACGGAATACGAACTTGGCACCCTGGGCCAGCTTCTTACGGTAAATCAAACCGACCAGCAGGCCGGATAGGAAAAAGAAGCCTTCGGCCGCGGAAACCCACAGCTGGCCACGGCCGCTTATCAGCTCATATCCGTTCGGGAACAGTTCGACATGGTCGATGATGACGACGATCAGGAAAAAGCCGCGCAGCAGGTCGAAGGCGACGATACGCTTTGATTTGCCCGGCTGCGCAGCCTCGTCGGTGTCAGACCCTTGTCTATCTGCGTTAACCGCGGATGGTTCGTCGGTCACGCCCGATGTTTTAGAAAACCGGGCACGAATGGCCGGCAACACCTTACTCAGTTTATGCTTCACTCGTGCCAGTATACGCTGCCGGGCTTTAATCGCGCTTAAGATGGACTGGATTTACAGATATTCCGTCTCAGCCCGCTCAGCGATGATCTTCTGCAGGTCTTTGATCTTCTCGGTCTTGTCGCGGGGTACGATCAGCAGCGCATCATCGGTATCGACGATGACCAGGTCCTCCACGCCGGCTACGGCCAGCAGCTTAGCCTTGTTGCTGGTCTTGAGTAGCGATCCGGTGGTATCGCTGACGATGACATTGCCATCGGTATAATTGGCATCGTCGGTTTCCGAGAAGAAGTCGTACACCGAGCCCCAGGTACCTACGTCAGTCCATTTGTACGGCAACAGGATGGCCATCGACTCGTCTTCGGTCATCACATGGCGGGTCACGTCTTCGGTGGCGCCTTTTTCCATGGTGGCGTAGATACGCTCGATGGCTTCGTTCTCGCCCGGTTTGTCTACGACCTCTTTGATCTGCATCAGGGCCTCATACCAGTCAGGCCGGTATTTCTTATAAGCCTCCAACATCAGGCCCGGATACCAGCAGGTGTGGTTACAGTGGGCTACCACATGGAAGTTCTCTACCAGTTCGCGGGTTTCCTTGAGCGTGCTCTTGCGCTCCACGTACTGGTCGATCTTGTAGCTGTCACGTTTGCGGCCACGGCCGACGCGCTCACCCAGGATCATGTAGTCCACCCCCATGTTCGGCTCGGTAGCCTTGATGCCGCCAGTGATGAAACACTTGTGTTCGGTGACGAGCTTTTCGGCGTCACGCACCATCTGCAGGAACTTTTCACCCGGTTCGCGCAGACAATCAGCCTGGACCACGAAGAACGGCTCGTCAGGATGGTCGATACTCAGCTTCAGGAAAGCCAGACCCTCACCAGGACCGCGGTCCTTGGCGATATCCGGCTCGACGATATAATTACGCAGCGGTATCTGTGGCGACTGCTCGCTGGCGTACTTGATGAATTTGCGCTTCAGCGAGATATAGATATCTTCCGGTGAGTATTCCTGCAACAACAGCTCGATGGTCTGCTGGTACGACGATGTGTCACCGATGATCGGCTGGAATTGCTTGGGTTTATCCTGACGGGAGTAAGGCCACAGTTTGGTGCCCTGTCCGCCGGCGGTAACGATGAACTTCATGCTTGGAAATACCTCGCTGATACAAGTTGTTATT
>JALQUD010000092.1 GCA_023268595.1 Candidatus Saccharimonadia bacterium | reverse complement strand
GCCTGTTCGGCGGCGGGCAAGGTCGAATCCCTCTCCTGGAAGATGTCCAACACACTCCAGTTCGATAGTCGGGAAATTATATCCTTTGTATATACGATCTATATATTTTCCAGACTGTCCAACGAGAGACATGCATCACCATGACGACATCATGAATAACGCCACGAAAACAATCACAGCGGACAAACGACGACAGCGTTGTATAATTAGCTTAAGATAATACTCAAAAAAATAAACGAAGACATCATGGACCACCACTACCAGAACCTATTGGATTACGTTAACGATCAGATTCTAGCCGGGAAGCAACCGGCGGAAATCAGACAGGAATTGCTGGCGGCAGGCTGGGACGCGCATTACGTGGACAAGGCTCTGTCCGGCCAAGCGGCCGCTCATACGCACGACACGCACGGACAGCCCGTATCGCATCGGCAGACGCAGCACGGCGCGGCTGGACATCCGGCCGCGCCCGATGACGCCGGCATACAGACGGCAACCCAGCCGGAAAGATACAAAGTCTTTGCGGCCATCGCTGACGCCGTAAGCGCAGCAAAAGCAAATTTCAAGACAATCCTGCTCAGCGGCATAGTCACGCTAGTCTTGTTCATGGCATTGGCTATCGGTTATACGGTAGCAGTGTACAGCACATTCGCGTTCGCCTCCCTAGGAAGTGCCGGCTACCTGACGACCGCCGCGACGGCCGTGGGCTCGATCGGCGCGTTCATTGTGACGCTACTCGTGACGGCTGCTCTGTCGATCGTAATACAGACATTATCCACCAACCTCATGGCATTGGCATTCATGGACGGGGCGGAGCGTAACCGGCGCAGCTTCGGCGAGATATTCGGAACTGGCGGCAGGCGGATCGTCAGGGTGTTCGGCAGCTACATCTGTGTCGTGCTTGTGGCGATAGCACCCTATATCGCCCTGGGAGCCATCGGTCTGGCCGTCATACTAAGTTCGAACGACCCCTATTCGGGCAACGCCGATCTCAATATCCTGCTGATCATCGCCAGCTTCGGAGCGGTCGCCTGGAGCATCGTAGCCTTGCTCCGTTATGCGCTGGCGCCATTCGTAGCCTTGTTCGAGCCGGAAATTCCTGTGGCAAAGACACTTGCGCGGAGCAGACAACTATTGGTGCACGGCGGGCAATGGTTCCTGTTCAAGCTAGTCCTGCTGTTCATAATATTAGGTATCATCGTCTCGCTCGCCCCTGGGCTATTCGTAGCCTCGGGTGAAGGCTCCTCGCAAATCACGGTCACGGTCATAGATACCATACTGAACGTCACGCTAGGTGCGCTGGCGATTGGCACGCTGACCATGCTATACCGCAACCGTGTGGCAGTACGGACACTTCCGCCACAACAGTAGCGGATGCTACAATTAAGCTTATGTTAGCCGTCGCGTTCATCCGATGGTGGTATGGCCCCGGCTGGAAACAGTTGGCAGACAACACCCGCACCCGACTCCATCGCACGATGCTGTCCTTTTCGGTGCCGACGTTGGCCCGGACGCTGTTCCTGCCGTGGAAGCGCATCGTCACCGCGCCCGGATCGGGCATCGACGCGTACATAAGGGCCGCCATCGACAACACCGTCAGCCGCCTGGTCGGCTTCACGGTCCGCATCATCGTGCTAGCCACCGCCTTACTGATGATGGGCGTCATGACCCTGGTCGGAGCACTCCAGATCATCGTATGGCCGGTGCTGCCGGTCCTGATGGTCGTGTTACTCGTGAAAGGCATGCCATGAACCCGGAACAACAACTTACGGCGCCAGCCGGCCATCCCGGCTTCGACGGTGAGCCGGACCTGCAGGACATACGGGCCCGCAAAGCACGCCTGGCCAAGCGGCTGGGCACCACCACTTATAAACTGACGACCATCGGCTACGTAGCCTTGTGGATACTGGCCGTGCTGGCGTTCGTGGCGCCGGACGAGAACGTCGGCGTCAATGTGGCGTATCTGGCGGGTGGTTTTGGCATCGCCTGCTTCATGATGTCGCAGTGGTACAAACGCGACCTGGAAGCACTGCCCGTGTCTGGTAGAAGCATCACCGGACGGTTATCGGGCGATGTCTTGGCACGCCTACGGCGCGACCGTCAACTGTCACCCCGGGCGGTCTGGGAGGCTTTGCGCGGGCACTGGCAGGCATACTTCCTACTGAACCATGGCTTTATGAGCGGCAAGGAAATCACGGCGCTGCTGAGCGATGATCCGCAGGCCATGAAGCCCGTCTGGGGTCTGGCCATCATGCTGGCCGATGCCGCCGGCCGCAAACAGGTCGAAGTAGGCCACGTCATCACGGCCTTACAGATCAGCCAACCGCAGCTAACACCCATGCACACCCAGCTCAAGCTCAAAACAGAGGACCTGCAGCACATCGGTGAATGGCTGGACCGGGTGCTGGACCTGCGTGACCGCGAGCAGCCGTACTTTGGCGGCATCGCCCGCGACTGGGCCAACGGTTTCACACCGGTGCTCAACCGTTATGGCAACGACCTGAGCGACGCCATCGAACACAGTGGCGGTCACTTCGGCTCACTAGCAGCTTCCAAGGGTGTCGAGGCCATGCAGCAAAGCTTCGCCCAAGGCGCCAGCGCCATCGCGTTGGTCGGTGACAGTGGCATCGGCAAGACCAGCCACGTCTACGCCCTCGCCCAGCTACTCCTGGAGGGCAGGGTAGTGCCAACGCTGCAATACCACCGCATCATCGGGCTTAATCCGTCGACCATCATCTCCAGTGCCAAACACCCTGGAGAACTGGAGCAGATCGTACTGACACTGCTGGCCGAATCGGTCCAAGCCGGTCACATCATCCTGTTCCTGGATGACGCGCATCTGTTCTTCTCCAACGGTCCGGGCTCATTCGACGTGACGCAGATATTGTTGCCGGTCATGCAGTCCGGCAGGGTACGTCTGGTCATGGCCATGGCCTCGGCCGATTACCAGCGCCTGAAGATACATAACGCAGCCTTCGCCAACCTATTATCACCGGTCATCCTGTCCGAGCCATCACAGGAACAAGTGATGGATGTACTGGAAGACACCGCCCTGGGCATGGAGCACCAGCACGACCTGATAATCACCTATGAAGCCTTGCGTGAAGCCTACCGGCTGAGCGGCCGGTACGACAGCGAGAACGCCTATCCGGGCAAAGCCATCCGCATGCTCGAGCAGTCCTTGAGCCACGCCCAGCACAAGGTCATCACCGCCTTGTCCGTGCAACAGGCCATAGAGACGACCCGCGGCGTCAAGGTCAGCCAGGCCAACAGCATGGAGGCTAATCAGCTACTCCACCTGGAAGATGCCATCCACGAACGGATGATCAACCAGGTCAGGGCCGTGCACGTGGTTTCGGCGGCATTGCGCCGGGCCCGCGCCGGCGTGGCCAACCCCACGCGGCCAATCGGCAGCTTCCTGTTCCTGGGACCGACCGGCGTCGGTAAGACCGAGCTGGCCAAGGCAATCGCCGCCACGTACTTCGGCGATGAAGCCAACATGGTCCGGCTTGACATGAGTGAGTACCAGCGGCCGGACGACGTGGCCCGCCTGCTCAGCAACGGCCAGACCGAGACCAACAGCCTGATCATGGCCGTCCGCAAACAACCCTTCAGCGTAGTGCTGCTGGACGAGATCGAGAAAGCGCACCCCAACATCCTCAACCTGTTGCTTCAGATGCTCGACGAAGGCGAGCTGACCGACAGCGCCGGCCGGCCAGCCAGCTTCCGCGACTGCGTCATCATCTGTACCTCTAACGCCGGAGCGGACTCCATCCGTCAGCGTATCGAGGCCGGACAGGAGCTGGAAAGCTTTGAGAAGGAGCTGACCGACCAGCTCATCAACAATGGTCAGTTCAAGCCGGAACTACTGAACCGCTTTGACGAGATCGTGCTATTCCGCCCACTCAAGCCGGAAGAGCTAGCCCAGGTCGTGCGTCTGATGGTCGACGGTATCAATAAGACAT
>JALQUD010000091.1:262-4029 GCA_023268595.1 Candidatus Saccharimonadia bacterium | reverse complement strand
GAAGCCCGCCCGCTCGCGGATTATACGCCGCACCTGGCGCTGACTGTAACCGGTCGTCCGTGCGATATCCGCGACCGTTGACGCTTGGGAGTTGATTATACGGTCTATCAGATAATTCGGTGCGATTGCCCCGGCCCGTGCCAGACCAGCCGTCAGCGCCTGGAGTACCGACCACACCTGGTCCGTATCAGCCGAACGAAGTTGCCGGCTTACTTCTGCCAGGTCGATGCTGGCGATACTGCTGATTTCGAGCACACTACCAACGATATCCAACGGCCGGTCCGACCAAACGCCCGGTCTCAGCCGGATACCCGCGTAGTCGAACCAGGGACCAAGGTCGAATTCGACCGCTTTGACATTCGGCGTCATGATAAGGGCACCGTCGAATCGTCTGCCCGATGAAAGATCAAAGATGATATCAATGCAACCATCGGGCAGCACCAGATACCTGAAACCACCCTCCAGACGTTGCCGGCTGCGCAAGCGCCAGAAACAGTGCGCCAAGCCGGCCTGAAAAGCTGCCGGCGCGCGTTCCTCATAGGAAACGGATGTTTGCCACGATCGGGTTATACCTGGCTGTATCGGCGTATACATGCACCCCTACGATACCATGGTCAGATGCTACTGCCCTCCTGGGGTTGATCCAGGCACTCACCTTCACCGCCAGCCACCAGCGACACGTGCAGCGTTATGCCGTTCCGATCACGCGGTTTGGTATAACCGTTGACGCATTGCAACTGAGCTCCGGACCCTTTGACGAACGAGAAATACTTGTAGTCGTCGAACGGTGACTGCATGCGTTCCTTCCAACCGTCATCGGCCATGTTCTCGCGCAGCTGACGCAGCACCGAAGTATCTTCGTAATTAAGCGAAATATGGCGCTCGAAGCGCTTCTTTCCCTGCTCATCAATGTACGCTCCGCGGTCATTCTCGGCTCGAAAATTCGATGCCGGCAACTGCAGCCGTATTTCGACCTCGCGCAAGGCTTTCATCTGCTCGCTCGGGAACAGACTGGACCAATTCACATACAGCAAGCCTGCCACCATTGCCATCAAGGCAGCCAGCAACACAGTTATCGTCATGGCAGTGACCGACAGACCACGTTTACCGACGACTATCGAACTGCGGGACCGCGTCATGCCACCGGCCGCCAGCCACGGACGCCAGGTAGCATCATGCCCCAGTGGCTATTATTGACATAAGCCTTTTCCATGTAAGACCCAGTATACAACGTGTGAAGCTCAGTTCACGCTTGTTGGCGGTCAATGATCTCGGTCACGACTTTAGTACTGCCATATATCTGGGCAGCCCGCCTAAGCTGTTCTGCGATGGACTCAATATTGCCACACGGCACGCTCATCGTCATAGCGCCATAGCCAAGAATGTAATAATCGACGCCTGCCGGTCGGCCATACGTGCCGTGTGTTATGTCGTGCCGAAGCGACCGGATGAAGCTGAGGTCGTTATCGTCGCCGAATGGCACCCCGGAAGTGAAAGCTACCGACAACAGAACTTCTTGCGGGCAACGCTGGACAGCCGGGTCATCGTTACCGATCTCGAGCGCTATCCTTCCGGCGTCCATGTCCTTGAAGCCAGCCACCTCCGGACGCAACACGTCATAATACAGGCTTTCGGCCGACCTGCAAGCCACCACGAACCCCCACTCGTCGTCTGCCTGCTCAAGTTTAGAAAACGCCACCTTCCGCAGCTTAAGCCCTTGGAGGTGGTTCATGAATGACTCGACGACATCACGGTCATCGTGCGAGATAGTCACGCGCTGAGACTTTGTCTTGAACATCAGCCGGCTCATGTTGTCAGCTCCAGCTCCCGTAGAAACGCGTCAGCCTTACGGACCACCGTCTTAGAGGCGTGCGTCCGCTGCAGTTCCAGCAGGTCGACTGTCACGTCCTTAGGCGCTGAGCCGTCCTGGGTGAGCATTACCAGTGTCCGCATGGCATTGGCGGCAACTATCCAGTCAACGTCCGTATCGGATAATACCGTTTGCAGCCATTTGATGGCATGTCGTTTTTGCGGAGATGCCAGCTCCACCTGACGATATATCTGCGCTAAGTGCCATTGCACCGATGCCTGAGGATGGTCGGAAAAGTCAGCCTGCAACCTATCGACGTATGGCAGCAGCCAGTCGGGACGCTGACGACAGATCTTCTCAAGGGCATCTGCCGCCCGCATCCGAACCCAGGCGTCCTGATGTGATAAACAAGCATACAACTCCTCAAGCCGTGCGCCATCCTGCAACACGAGCTTAACGACTTCCTCTGCCCGGCCCAGGGAGTTCGATTTGCCGCCCACCAGAAGCACCGATGCGAAGTCTTCAGCCATGCCTACCCCACCGTTACCGGTTTTTCAGACCGTCCAGGCGCAGCGTGTCACTATCGTCGCTGTGCGTGCCGCCACTGTCGACATGCTTGTCACCGATCTTGGCACCGTTCTTTATGACGTGCACCAGCGCCATGGCATGGCCGCGCCCCAGGTCAAAGTCGGCCTTGAGCCAGTCAATGATTTCACCTGCCTTGGTGTCGGGTCCATAACCCCTACCGTTTGCTAAGGCAATAAGTTGTTCCGGAGTCTTGCCGGTCTTGGTTTCTATGTTATCGAGATATGCTTGGAATGACATGAACCCATTATACCAATGGCATGCTAACTAAGTTCTTCGGCCAGACCGATCAGGATCTGCTCCGGACCACGGATATAACACAGCCGGTACGTCTGTTCGTACTGCACGATCTCATCGACCACGGTAGCGCCAAGTTTCTGGAGCCGTGCGACCGTATCATCGATATCCTTGACGGCGAACATCACGCGTAGATAGCCCAAGGCGTTAGCCGGCGCAGCGCGGTGGTCCTGGCTTGGCGCGGGCGTAACGTAGCGACACAGCTCCAGGCGACTGTGGCCATCGGGTGTTGCCATCATGGCGATTTCGACACGCTGACCAGGAATACCGGTCACCCGGCCGGACCATTCACCCTCCACCATCGACCGGCCCTGCAGCGTAAGGCCGAGTTCCTGGAAGAACGCCACCGTATCATCCAGCGACTCGACGACGATACCGACATTGTCCATACGTACGAGATTGTCCTGCTTGCTCCCTGAGTCTTGTTCCATACATCCATGGTAGCAAAACCAGTCAAACCGGTCAGTTGGTTTGGTATGATTAAAGCATAATGGCTACTACGAAAAATCCGTGGCTACGCGCCACACGGCTCTGCTTCGGGCTACTGGCTTTATCGGCGGTCATAACCGAAATCGTCGTCACTATGGCAGAAGGCTCATTCAGATTCTTCAACTTCTTCGGCTTCTTTACCATATTAAGCAACCTGGCGGCCAGCGCATTACTCATATACCTGGCGTCGGTACCTTCCGTGTCGCATAAGACTCAGCATGTACGGGGCGCCGTTACACTGTACATGTTCATGACCGGGGTCATCTTTGCGATGTTACTTGCCGGCCTGCAAGACGCCCGATTGACGGCAGTACCGTGGGACAATATCGTATTGCACTACATATTGCCGGTAGCCGTGGTTGCCGATTGGTTCCTGTTTCCTCCAAAGACGAAGATCAGCCTAAGGACTACGGCGCTCTGGCTCATCTTCCCGGTCGTGTACGTAACATATACGCTTATACGTGGCAGCTTTGTCGGCTGGTATCCGTATCCGTTCCTCAATCCTACGCTCTCATCCTATCCGCAGGTGCTTTCAAGCTGCCTGCTAGTAACCATATTCGTAGTGGTTGCGGCCTGGATAATCAGG
>JALQUD010000091.1:0-252 GCA_023268595.1 Candidatus Saccharimonadia bacterium | reverse complement strand
AATCCTCAGAACCACCTATGTGAAGGAAATCTGCGCCAGCGCTTCGGAAGTACTCCACAGCTTGGCTGACACATCATTGTCCTGGGCGGCAGCGGGTACGAACGCCGGATGCGGATAACCCCTGATTTCACGGAAGGCATGCGGTCCGTAGTAGCCGCCCGGCCGGGCATCCGGCGACGTCGCCGCGAACAGCGTCGGTAAAGCACCTTGGGCAACCGGCTGGAACAGGAACCAGGCGTATTTCCTGGCCAT
>JALQUD010000090.1 GCA_023268595.1 Candidatus Saccharimonadia bacterium | reverse complement strand
AATTGTTGCAGACGCTTGATCTGCGCCACCGACCAAGTTTCGAAATCCTTGTCATTATCCAGGCGCATCATACCCTCGCCGCTACACGGCGCATCCAGCAGGATTCGGTCATAACCGCCCCGGTCCTCCAGACGGTTAGCCAGCTGGCGGCCATCGAACAAGGTGTAGTCCGCGACCTCCGCGCCAAGCCGCCGGCAGTTGGCCTGCAGCTTGGCCAGACGGGCGCGCGAGTTATCGTTAGCCGTGATCCGGACGCCATTGGACGTCCGGGCGGCTACATGGCTGGTCTTGCCGCCGGGAGCGGCACACACATCCAATACCGATTGGCCAGGCTGCGCATCCAACAGCACGACCGGTAGCCAGCTGGCCGCGTTCTGGATGTACACACGCCCATCAGCGAACTGCACACTATCGCGGACGGCCCGCTGGCCGGACTCTGAGGCGATGTTATAACCCTCCTCAATCCAGTCATAACGCTCACCATCCCAACCGGCCGCGCGCAGCTCATCAAGTTCAACCTGGCCGGCACCTTTCAACGTATTGAGACGAAAGCTTTGCCGTCTGCCCATCGAAAGCAGCTCCGAAGCCCGCATTTCGTCGACGCCAAGAGCCTGAGCGGTACGCGCGATGAGTATCGGCCGCTTCTTGGCGGCTTGTTGCGAGGCAGTGAGGTTCCGGGCCATATCGTCATATAGTATACAACGGTCTTGAATCTGACGCGCCATGCGGTATGATTGACGCACCATGCAACCATTCAAGATCGACCTGCACGACGATGAGATGAGCGGAGCCATTGCTAATGGCATCGGCCTGGTAGCGCCATTTGATTTCGCGCTGGATGAAGAGTACAGGCTATGGTTGCCAGAGAATGTACCCTTGTTCGCTACACGCACGCCGGAGTTGGAAGATAAGGATGTTACCGTGACGCTCGCCAAGGAAGTAGGCAGCAGCCTGGCTGTCGTACCGGCCGTCCGGGCATTATTAGCAGTACGGCCAGCTGCCATCGGCTATGCCTGCACCTCGGGTAGTTTCGTGGAAGGCATGGCCGGCGATGCGCACTTGCGCCAGTCCATGCTCAAAGCCGGCGCGCCAGCCGCAATTACGACTTCAGGCGCGCTCATAGAAGCATTGCGCAGCTTGCACGTTAGCCGGATAGCAGTAGCTACGCCATACAATCAGGAATTAACCAGCTTGCTGGACGATTATCTGACCGAAGCCGGTTTTGGTGTGACTTCAGCCGGCTACCTGGACATGGAGCATGATATCGCGCGCGTCGATGAACGGGCCGTGATGCGGATGGCCCGTCTGATAGACCGACCTGAGGCTGAGGCCATATTCTTCAGCTGCACCAACCTGCATACCTATAACATAATCAGCCGCCTGGAAGCAGAGCTAGGCAAACCGGTATTGTCCGCCAACATGATAACCGTCTGGGCAACGCTTAAGGCCGGTAACCTACCATTACCTACCCATACCAGACACAGGTTGTTTGACGCCGCCTAGGCTAGTGGTAGGTAGATCGTAAAGGCCGCACCTTTGCCCGGCTGGCTCGACACTTCTATCGTGCCACCCTGCTGACCGACAAGCTTCTTGGCAAGCGATAGACCAATACCATAGCCTGGAACATGCTGGCTGCTACGTGACTGGTCCGCACGGTAGAAACGATCAAATATTCGTCGTTGGTCCGTCTGACTGATTCCCGGACCTCGGTCTATGACCCGAACATAGCCCTGCTTTCCTTTAGCCCCGCCCGCCAGACGTATGGTTGAGCCCTTGGGCGCATACTTGACAGCATTGTCGAGTAGTATGGCTAAAGCTCGTGATAGATGTCCGGCATCGGCCTGCACCATCACGGCTGGCACACTATCATCCACTGACATGTCCTTGGCCTGCGCTGCATCCACGATGCCATTGAGCGCATCCGCCGCCACATCTTGCAATGACACGGGCCCCAGCGTTATCGCGGCATGATCTTGGCGGGCAAGTTGCAGCAGACCGTCGGTCAGCACCTGCAGTTTGGCAACCTCTTCGATGTTCTGACGCAGTAGCTCACGGGACTGGGCTATCGTCAGATGACGGTTGCGCAGCGCCACTTCATTACTGGTCTGGAGGGATGTCAACGGCGTGCGCAATTCATGTGAGGCATCACCGACGAATTGGGCCTGGGCCTCAATATTCGCCTCGATAGGACGTAATGTCCGCCGTGCCAGATACAAGCTTAATGCCGACCCGAGCACCAACGTGCCAGCATTAAGCACGACCAGCCGGCCGATGAGCGTGCGGCGGGCTGCCTCGCCACGTTCACGCAGGAAATCATTGACTCTCTGCGGCGGCATGAAATCGTCGTCGAACAAGCCAGCACCGTCACGAAAGCCATCCTGAGGTGGCAATTGTTTGCGTAATTCGTGTGCCGAGGTGGAATACAGCACGAAGCTGAAGCCCAGGCTCATGATCATGATCACCGCCAGATACGAGGCGCTCAATCTGCCGGTCGGTGATCCAGCAAAATGCCGGGCAGCCCGCCATGCACGACGCAGTCTCATAGTGCCACCCCGGTTCCATGGGGACTATCATCGTCGACCGTATAGCCGAAACCACGGACGGTACGGATGATCGGCCGGCCATCGAACGGCTTATCGATCTTGGCGCGCAGGTACGTGATGAATACTTCGACGTTGTTAGGCAATATATCGGCGTCAAAATCCCAGACATGCGTCATGATGTTGTTCTTGCTGACGACCCTGCCCTTGTTACGCAATAAGTATTCCAAAATCGAATACTCTTTTGCTGACAGGTTGACCGGCTGTCCGGCGCGTACGACTTGGCGACTGGAAGGGTTGAGCGTCAGGTCGACAGCCGTCAGTAGCTGCGACTGGGCGTCATGCGGCCTCCGTAACAAAGCCCGGATACGGGCCAGAAGGACTTCGAAAGGAAATGGCTTGGGCAGATAATCATCGGCGCCAGCGTCCAAGCCGCGCACGATATCATCGGTCTGGTCTTTGGCGGTAAGTAGCAATACCGGTGTATGGATGCCCTGCTGGCGAAGTTTGCGGCATACGGCGATACCGTCCATACCAGGCATCATCACATCGAGCAGGATGACATCGTACTCGCCATCGGCACTAGCGGAAGCCGTCCGGTAGCCCTCGTTACCGTCATAGCAGACGTCAACGGCGTAGGCTTCCTGCTCCAAACCCTGTTTAAGCGCCTGGGCGATACGGTGTTCGTCTTCGATGATCAGTAATCGCATGATGTCCTTAGTGTACGTTCCTACGCTTAAACGAAACTTAAAACCACCCGGTTAGCGGGTGGTTTTACTGCGAGAAGCATGGGAAGGCGGTTAATCAGAATGAGGCTTGCATATGGGGAGCGGGATTCCAGATCGTCTCTACCAGGCGGCGACCGCGGCTACTGAGACTGATCCAACCCTCCGACTGGCGCCAGTTGATGCGCACCAGGCCTTTATGTTGCAACGCCTGGATGATGTGCGTCAACCTCCGTCGGTCAAGGTTAAGTGTTTCCGCCAGGTTTGCAAAGTCCTCTTCGCCCCCAGCGTCTACCTGCTGCAAGACCAGGGCATATTCGGTCGGTATCTCTAGATTACGCATTAGTCCGCTCCTGTCCACATGATAGGTTTAGGTGCATAGCGCCTCCTTTCAGGTTAGTTGCCGCAGCACTTGTGCTTACGGTACTTTCACATTAGCGTGCCGAGCTTATAACTACCTTAAGCCCGCCAGGCTACTGCGGCGCTATGTCGGAGGCGTTCAGCCATACTCAAGTTGCAGACGCCAGACCTCTGTAATCTATTGTCGTTCGGAGCGCATTTGTGCGGCGTAGCACTGCATAGCTGCCCAGATATAGTCTTCGGTCGCCATCAGTCCGTTGGCATGGTCACGGCGTAGCTGGTCGAACTGCCGTTGATCGACACCACTTTTGGTCGTGCCCTGACCAGGACGCTTGCTGCTGCCTTTTGCTTTTGCCATGTTTGTATCTCCGCTTAGAATCATGCTTGGCACTAGTATGCACTGGCGCACAGTAGCAGGCTGTAAACTTTTATACACGTTTGGCGGCAGAACTTGG
>JALQUD010000008.1 GCA_023268595.1 Candidatus Saccharimonadia bacterium | reverse complement strand
GGTTTTGTCCTGGTAAGGGCCATCTGGAATCCTGATTCCGATCTTCCGTTTTTGTGATTGGTTTGTGTGTCGTTAGTGCTTTGATTACATGATATGATTATCGGCCGTCCAGGGCAATAGCCGGAAGAAAATATACCAGGCTAACAGTTTACAACCCGCATAACCGGGCGTATAATCCAACAAAGATTTCGCCCGTTCAAGTCAGCGATACGCTATCCGGTCGCGGCCACCCCGGCAACGAAACCTACGGGCTGCCGTTCACACCGGAGCACATGGAAAGGCTAACCCTCCGTTAGCCTTTCGCCATTTTCAAACCATAAACCCACGAAGGTACTATGCTTATGTCAGAGACTAAAACCACTGTAGTGTCACTGCAGGACTACAAACGAACCAAGATCATCGCCACGCTCGGCCCGGCCACCGATACTTATGAGGCGATCCGCGACCTGATCGCTTCCGGCGCCAATGGTATCCGCCTGAACATGAGCCACGGCAACCACGAGGAGCGCGTCCGCCAGATCAAGTGGATCCGCAAGGCCAGCAAGGAGCTCTCCAAGCCGGTTGCGGTCGTGATGGACCTCCAGGGTCCCAAGGTCCGCCTGGGCGATTTCGAAGGCATGATCAATCTGACCAAAGGCCAGGAAATCCGCATGCAGTACGGTGTGGACTACGAGTCTACCGGCATCCTGCCGACGCAGTATGACCTGAGCAAGAAGGTCAAGCGTGGTGAGCGCCTCTACATGTTCGATGGCCGTATCCGCACAACGGTCACCAGCGTCAAGGACGGAGTCGTCCATGTACGCGTGGAAAACGATGGTGTGGTCGTCAAGCGTAAGGGTATCAACTGCCCGGACACTGACTTTGGCGGTGACGTCATCACCGAGAAGGACAAGAAGGACCTGGCCTTTGGTGCGACCCAGGACGTCGACTACGTAGCCCAGAGCTTCGTCCAGACCGCCGACGACCTGCGCAACATGCGCCGGATGATGAAGAACCACAACATGAGCGCCAAGCTGATCGTCAAGTTCGAGACCAAGTCGGCCATCGAGCACATGGAAGCTATCGTCGATGAAGCCGACATGATCATGGTCGCCCGTGGTGACCTGGCCGTCGAAGCTGAAGCCGAGACCGTGCCGATCGTCCAGCGCCAGCTGGTGGCCCTTGGTCTGCGCCACGCTAAGCCGACCATCATCGCTACCCAGATGCTGGCCAGCATGACCGACCGCCCTGAACCGACCCGTGCCGAAGTGTCAGACGTTGCCACTGCCGTTCTGATCGGCGCCGACTGTGTGATGCTGAGTGATGAGACTGCTGCCGGTATGTATCCGATCGAGGCCGTCAAGGTCATGAAGCGGATCGTCCGCTACACCGAGCAGAACACGCCGTTGCGCACGGTCTATCCTGAATACGAGGACCACAGCCGTCAGGGTGCTATCAGCCGGGCGGTCATCAGTCTGGCCAGCAACGTCCAGGCCCATGCGATCGTGGCCGAAACCAAGTCCGGTGCCAGCGCCATCCAGATCTCCAGCCTGCGTAGCGACATCCCGCTGCTGGCCGTGACCAGCGATGACCGTACTGCCCAGCAGTTGGCCTTGGTCTACGGTATCAAGAGCTTCGTGCGTCCGGTTCACAAACTGGCTGCCACCAAGCTGACCGACTACCTGCGTGAGACCAAGGTCTTTGGCAAGGGCGACATCGTCGTCACCGCTTCCGGCCAATACCCGGGTGTGGTCGGAACTACCGACACCATCAAGGTCCGCGTCCTCGAGTAGAGATTGCGTCAGAAAAAAGCCCGGCTGTGCTATAATCGTAAGCAATTAAGAACATCGAACGTATAGGGTAGGGCTACGAGTATGTTTACGAAGAAGACGGTGCGGGACATCGACGTCCATGGACGTACGGTTTTGGTGCGCGCCGATTACAACGTGCCGCAGGACAAGGATGGCGGCATCGCTGACGATTATCGGATCCAGCAGTCGCTGCCGACGTTGAATTATCTGCTGGAGCGTGGCGCCAAGGTCGTGATATGTTCGCATCTGGGGCGTCCTAAGAGTGATAAGGATATCCAGTTCAGCCTGTTCCCGGTAGCCAAGCGGCTGCAGCAGCTTCTCAAACGTCAGGTCAACTTCGTGCCGGAGTGCGTCGGTCCGCGTGCCGAGAAGATGGTTGCCAGCCTGAAACCGGGCGACGTAGCGCTGCTCGAGAACCTGCGCTTCCATCCGGAAGAGGAAGCTGACGACCCGGAATTCGGCCGTCAGTTGGCTGAACTGGCCGACGTCTTCGTACAGGATGGTTTCGGAGTGGTCCATCGGGCGCATGCCAGCACCCATGCCGTCACCAAACATCTGCCAAGTGTGGCCGGCTTCCTGCTCGAGAAAGAAGTCGACACTATCACGACCGTCATGCACAAGCCGGCCCGGCCGATGATGGCCGTGGTCGGCGGCGCGAAGATCGCCGACAAGATCGATGTGCTGCACACGTTCATCGACATCGCCGACTTCGTAGCCGTCGGTGGTGCCATGGCTAACACCTTCCTGCTGGCCAAGGGCATCGAGGTCGGTGATTCGCTGGTTGACCGCAATGAGCTGCCGTTGGCCCGCGAAATCCTGGCCAAAGCGGCTCAGAAGGCCAAAGAGAAGTATTTCGTATTCTCGTTGCCGAACGACGTGGTAGTGGCGCCTAAGATCGATAAGGCGGCACAGACGCGCATCGTTGACTTCAACGCCAATGTCATCGCCGAGATCGAGGCATATCCTAAGCGTCCGGCGCCGCGTTCCGGCAAGGTGCTGGCGCACGAGAAAATCCTGGACATCGGTCCGTTCTCCGCTTCCTTCATCACCGGCGCTATGCAGCTTACCAACACGGTGGTCTGGAACGGCACCATGGGCGTGGCCGAGCAGGCTGGCCTGCAGGGTCCGGTCGGTCCGTTCGCCCAAGGCACGGAACTGATCATCGAAGCACTGGCTGGCCACATGGGGCACAAGCCGTTCAGCCTAGTGGGTGGCGGTGACACGGTGTCATACATCCGTAACCGGAATCTGACCGGCGTGTTCGACCATGTCTCTACCGGCGGCGGAGCCTCGTTGGAGCTGATGGCAGGCCGCAAGCTGCCTGGTGTGGAAGCCCTGGAGCATAAGTAAGGCCACGTGTGCTACACTAAGCGTAAGGTCATAGCATAAGAATCATAAAAATCAAAAACCATGCATCATATACAACACCGTACACTCATCGTAGGCAACTGGAAGATGCACCTCAATGTGGCACAATCCAGCCTGCTGGTGCACCGGCTTAACCAGCGCATCAAAGCGCATCGGGACGTCGAAGTAGTCTTGGCACCGAGCCTGCTGGCGCTCCAGCCGCTCAGCCGCGAGATAGACCGCCGCAAATTCCGTCTGGCTTCGCAGAACGCATATCATAAGGATGAAGGTGCCTTCACCGGAGAGGTGTCGTACACCATGCTGCGCGGCCTGATCCATTATTCTATCGTAAGCCACTCCGAGCGGCGGCTTTATTTCAACGAGACGTTGGAGGTGGTGCGCGACAAGGTGACGGCTTGTGTCCGGAACGGCATAGCGCCGATCGTCTGCGTGGGCGAAACTCAGGAAGAGCGGCGCCAGGGCGAGACCAAGCAGGTGCTTCACGACCAGGTGACCAGCGCTCTGGCAAACCTGACCGCCGACGAAGTGGCTGGTATCGTCATCGCTTATGAACCGGTCTGGGCCATCAGTACTTTCGGTGGCGAGATAGCCAAACCCGATGACGTGGCGGTAGCGCTGGCATATATCCGTGAGCAGGTAGCGGGCTTGTATGGCGACCATGTGGCAGCTTCCGTGCGGATCTTGTATGGCGGCAGCGTCGATGAGAACAGCGTCCGTGGTTACCTGGACGTGAAAGGCTGCGACGGAGCGCTCGTAGGAAGTGCCAGCCTCAACTATCACCGGTTCTCGTCTATCGTCGAGAAGGCTCACGTGCTACACTCATAATTGTAAAATATACCGCAATCAGCGTAAATCAGGCAGATAACAAGAAGACAGCATGGCAGCAGACAAACAACCGATCAGCCGGCACAAAACCTCGTCGACCCGTGCCCGACAGACAGGGGTGGATACGTCGCGGGCGTTCGATATCATACCTCCCGGCAAAGTCCGTCCCAGTGCTTCGTCGCGGCCGGTCATACTGCCGTCGGGTCCGCCGGTGCAGGATACGACGCTTAGAACTGAGACCGGTGCGCCGGAACTGCAGCTGACGCACAAGACGCCGGTTCTTGATGTGCCTGAGTCATCGAAAGATACTCGGGCTTCTTCGGCTGGTTCGCCTGGTTCGCAGGGTGTCCTGCTGGCTGACCTGGTGGCCAAGCGCGAGAAGGCGATCAAGGTCGACGATCCGTTGCCGGATGAGCAGGTGCTGGAGACCGACCTGGCTGACACGGTGAAGGATCCGACGAAGTCTGATGAGATACCGCATGATGTAATCGCCGACGTCCCGGTTGCCGAACCTGTGCCTAAGGTAGCTGCCGAGGTATCGGATGATGCGCCGGAAGCAGCCGATGTTCCTGATAGCCTGTCGGCGGTATTGACACAGCGCGAGGATCCGGCCGGCGAAGACAAACCTAGTGATACTGAACCCAAGGAACACTCGGAGTCACTCAAGCAAGCCATGAACGACCTGCAGGAACATGATGGCAAGCCTCAGTACGAATTATATGGCGGCAAGCCGGTCATCGTCGTGCATAAGCATCACGGTGCTTCGGCGCTGGCGTGGGTGGGCTGGTTCCTGTTCAGCCTGGTGCTGACGGCGGTCATCATCGACCTGCTGCTGGATAGCGGCCTGATCGTGACCGATTACATCATCCCGCACACTAATTTCTTCAAATAGTAACGGACACGGTACATACATGGCTGCCAGGTGGCGGTTAGTCTGTTAGAATGAGTCCGAACATCCAGTAAGAGAGGGGAAGTGCCGATGGAAGACGGCTTGGAACAGATACGCCAATCGTTGGTGCGGGGGCTTAACCCGGAGCAGGCACGCGCCGTCGAGACGACCGAGGGGCCGCTGCTTATCCAGGCCGGGGCAGGTTCCGGCAAGACCAAGACACTGACCCACCGGATCGCCTGGCTGATCGCCAGCCGCCGTGCATCGCCGTACAACATCCTGGCCGTGACGTTCACCAACAAGGCGGCCAAAGAGATGCGTGAGCGTGTCGGATTATTATTGGGCCAAGATGCTTCCAACCGTGGTTTCATGCCGTACATGGGTACGTTCCACTCCATCTGCGTACGCTTGTTACGCCAGGACGGCGAGCATGCCGGCATTCCGCGCAGTTTCGTGATCTTCGACGAGTCTGACCGGCAAGCGGCCGTCAAACGGGCTAGCAAACAGTTGATGATCGATGAAAAGGCCTTTCCGGCCCGCCTGATCGGCAGTCAGATCAGTAGCGCCAAGAACGACCTGCTGACGCCGGCTGAATACGAGAGCAATGCTACCAGTCCGGCGGCCCGTGCCACGGCTCAGGTCTATCCATTGTATGAGCAGATCCTCAAAGAAGCTTCGGCGCTGGACTTCGACGACCTGATAATCAAGGCGGTGCAACTGTTCCAGGACCATAAGCAGGTCCGTGACAAGTGGCGCCAGCAGTTCCGGTACATCATGATCGATGAGTATCAGGACACCAACGCCGCGCAGTATAAGTTGGTCAAGCTATTGACGAATGAACATAACAATATCGCCGTGGTCGGTGATGACTGGCAGTGTCTGCCTCCCGGCACTCCGGTTGATATGGCCGATGGCGTACGTCCGATCGAGGAAATTTCCAATGACATGAGCGTGCGGGCTGCCAGTGGTTATGGCTCGAGCGAAGTATTCAAAGTTTCATCAGTCAAGCAGTTCGATTACGACGGTGAACTCGTAAAGATACGTACGGCTGGTGGGCGGCAACTGTCATGCACACCTAATCATTTGTTATTCTCGCGTTGGGAAAAAACTGATGCGTACTTCGTATATCTGATGCACAGCACACATAAGGGCTACCGCATCGGCCTGACCAAGGGGATGCGAAGTACTGGCAAGAAAGAAGATATCGGCTTGCGTGTGCGCGCCAACCAGGAGCGCGCCAATCGTATGTGGATATTGAAAGTCTGCAAAGACCGCCAGGAAGCGATGTACCATGAGGCATTGCTGTCATACGAATATGGCGTGCCGATGACGGTATTCCGGGCCGCCGCTAGTGCGGGTGTCAAGCTGGATCAAACGCATATCGACCGCCTGTATAGCACGATTGATACCGAAAAGCGTGCCATGAAATTGCTGGCAGACCAAGGCTTCAGTGCTGATTACCCGCATTTCCTGCCTGAAGCGACGAGCCGGAACGGCATCAAGCGGCTCAAGATCAACGTAGTATTATTCGGCGACAAACGTAAGACCATACGCAGCCCATGGTCGGCCAGCCGGATATCTGCCAACACGACCGATCCGGAAGATCTCCAGGCGTTTAGTCGGCTCGGCTATGCTGTCCGTCCTGGCCGTGCGGATACCTACCGCGCCGAAGTCCATAAGCTCGATTTCGCGGCGATTGAAGATTCGATCGCCAAAGTCATGGATGTCAATGAGAAGGACAGTGAAGTCAGCCGGTACGCCTTCATGACCGACCATAAGTTTGCATTCACGCCGGCCGCCCACATCCATCGGGGCATGGTGCTGCCGGTCATGGAAAACGGGTCGGTGACCGAAGATGTCGTGGAGAGTGTAGAGCGGGTAAAGTATTCCGGCCCGGTGTATGACCTGGACATCGACCAGGTGCACAACTATAGCGCCTCGGGTATCCTGGTCCATAACTCGATCTATTCATGGCGCGGGGCGGACTTCCGCAATATCCTACGCTTTGAAAAGGACTATCCGGATTGCGCCATCATCAAGCTGGAACAGAACTACCGGAGCACCGGACACATCCTCCGCTCGGCGCATGGCATCATAACCAAGAACGAGCTGCGTAGCGAGAAAGAGCTGTGGACCGATGCCGGCGACGGTATGCCGGTGCAGATGCTCCAGACGCTCAATGAGCGGGCCGAAGGCGAGACCATCATGAAGCGCATCAAGAACGCCGTCGATGCTAAGCAACGCCACTACAAGGACTTCGCCATCCTGTACCGTACCAACGCCCAGAGCCGTTCCATCGAAGATACGTTCGTGCGCTACGGCATCCCATACCGGATCGTCGGCGGCACGCGTTTTTATGACCGTAAGGAAATCAAAGATCTGGTGGCCTATCTGCGGCTGATCTACCAGCCGGAGGACCGCGTCAGCTTCGAACGCATCGTCAACGTACCGGGGCGCGGTGTCGGCGCCAAGTCGGTCGAGAACTTCCTGCAGTGGCAGCAGGCCATGGGCTACAGCTTGCAGCAAGCGCTGACGGAAGCCACTACCTGCGGTACGGTCACCGGTAAGGCTAAGAAAGGCCTGGTGGAGTTCGCCGACATCATCACCAGCCTGGCAGCATTGGCTGACGATACGGCACCGGCCAGGTTGATCGAAGACCTGGTAAGGCGCATCCAATACAATGCCTATCTGGATGATGGTACGCCACAGGGTGAGTCGCGCAAGGAGAACGTGGCCGAGCTGGTCGGTGTAGCCCAGGATTACCACGACATGGGCCTGGCCGGCTTCCTGGAGGAAGTCGCCTTGATCAGCGATCTGGACACTGCCAACTTCGACGGCGATAGCGTGACGCTGATGACCTTGCACGCCGCCAAGGGCCTGGAATTCCCGGTCGTCTTCATGACCGGTATGGAAGAATCGATATTCCCCCACTCACGCGCGCTGTACGACCAGTCCGAGATGGAAGAGGAACGCCGCCTGTGCTACGTGGGTATGACCCGCGCCCGTGAAGAGTTGTATATGGTCTACGCCACCAGCCGCATGCTGTATGGTGGTACGCAGCATAACCCGCCGTCACGTTTCCTGAGCGAGGTCGACGCCGAGTTCCAGACCGGCAGTGAGTTCAGCGGCTTCGGCGCCGGCAACTTCAGGCTTAAGAATTCGTTCAATGACGAGTACAGCTACGATGACTTTGACCAGACGCCAAGTTATCAGGAGCCAGTCTATGATGCCGGACCGGCTTTCAACGATGAGCCGCGGTATGTGCCGGAACTTGACGAAGGCGATGTGGTACGGCACAAGATCTTCGGCGAGGGGCGGGTAGTGGAGATTGACGGTAGCAACGTGACGGTCTACTTCAAGGACATCAAGGCCAATAAGCGGCTGGATACCAGCTTCGCGCCACTGGAAAAGCTATAGCGCGCATAGGGTATAATCGTACTAAGGCCGGAACGATCCGGCTATTATATCTATGAGAGAAAAACGGATAGATCCCCTTGACGTCATCGGGTCAGCCTCCGGGCGGACGGCCTCTGGTGCAGGCTTTTCGCGTCGTTTGGGGCGCAGCTTCAAAGCCGGTATGCAACGCTTCTTTGGCATCCATCGCCTGATGGTGCCGGCGGCGACTTTCGTGTTGCTGCTTGTCGTCACGCTGGTCGGTTATGTGTTGTTCACGAATGACCAGGCACGGGCTACCAATGCGCTGGTAGTCATCGTCAACCACGATGACGTCGAACAGACGGTACCGACCGCCCCGACCGACGTACGCAGCCTGCTTAAGAAATTGGACATCCGCATGGGTCCGGGTGATGTGGTCGAGCCATCGATGGATGCCCGGATCAACCAGGATGACTTCCGTATCAACGTCTACCGTGCCAAGCCGGTCGAAGTCGTCGACAATGGCCGCAAAACCTTCGCCTTCAGTGCTGCCAGCACGCCCCGTAGCGTCGCCAAGCAGGCCGGTGCAACCTTGTATCCGGAGGATGCGCTTGAGACGCGTCCGGTCACCGAATTCCTGAAGGACGGTACTCTGGGGACGACGGTGACCATCAAACGGGCCATGCCGGTGACCATGAACCTATACGGTGAGACGGTGCAGTTGCGTACGCAGGCCAAGACGGTCGGCGAACTGCTGAAGGAGCGTGGCGTCAAGCTGGAGAAGGACGACAGCGTGCAGCCGGCGGCTGACACCAAGCTGACTGCTCAAACGCAGGTCTTCCTGCTGCGCCAGGGAACTAAGATCGCCAGCGAGACCCAGGATATCGCCATGCCGGTAGAGGTCATCCAGGATCCGACGCTGGCCATGGGCACTTCGGCTGTCCGCCAGGCTGGTTCGGCCGGCCAGAAGATCGTCACTTTCCAGCTGCAGCTGCAGAACGGCAAGGAGATCGGCCGCAGCCTCATCCAGGAGGTCGTTACCAAGAATCCCGTCAAGCAGATAGAGGTACGCGGCTCTTCCTTGAGCGGTATCAAAGGCAACATGGGTCTGGCTGGCATTTCACCGTCGGATTATACCTACGTCGACTATGTCATTACCCACGAATCACACTGGAACCCGGCCGCCGTCAACGCCGGTGGTTGTGCCGGCCTGGGCCAGGCCTGCCCGGGCTCCAAGCTTGCCGCTGCTTGTCCGAATTGGCAGAACGACCCGGTCTGCCAGCTGAAGTTCTTCAGCGGGTACGCTAACAGCCGGTATGGCGGCTGGGCTGGCGCATACCAGGCTAAACAGGCCAAAGGCTGGTGGTAGCCTGGTATACTGTGCGGATGACTGTTAGTACGAATAATATGGATAGATTGGTCGGATGAGCCAACCGATCCCCAAAAAATCACTTGGCCAGCACTGGCTGCACGACGACGCCAGCTTGCAGGCGATGCTTGATGCTGCCCACGTCGGGGCGGGTGATACCATCATGGAGGTCGGCCCGGGCCTAGGTACGCTGACTGCCAAGCTGGTAGCGGCAGCCGACTGGGTAGTTGCCGTGGAGTTCGACGAGCGACTGTACCACGAGCTGCCAAGCAGGGTGCCGGCCGGCAATTTGCAAGTGGTCCAGTCGGACATCCTGCGCTTTGACCTGACGTCGCTACCGGCAGGTTATAAAGTGGTGGCCAACATCCCGTATTATCTGACAAGCAACCTGGTGCGGGTATTGTCGGAAGCTTCCAACAAGCCGGCCTACGCCGTGCTGTTAGTGCAGAAAGAGGTGGCCGAACGTTTGGCGGCCAAGCCGGGCAACCTGTCCATCCTGGGCGTGACCGCGCAGTTCCATTGGCAGGTGTCGTTGGGGCCGCTGGTACCGGCTGAACTGTTCACGCCGCCGCCCAAGGTTGACTCGCAGATCGTTATCCTCAAAGGCCGCAAAAAGCCGCTATTCGATGGCGTCGATTCCAAGTTGTTGTTCCGGCTGGTCAAGGCCGGCTTCGGTGAGAAGCGCAAGACGCTGCGCAACTCGATCAGCGGGGGCCTGCATCTTGATAAAAGCCAGACCGAAGCCCTTTTGAAAGCGGCCGGCATCGACCCGCAACTGCGGGCACAGAACCTGACGCTGGAGCAGTGGCACCAGCTGTATGTCGCCTATGTG
The DNA here is from genome assembly GCA_023268595.1 of Candidatus Saccharimonadia bacterium. Taxonomy (GTDB): domain Bacteria; phylum Patescibacteriota; class Saccharimonadia; order Saccharimonadales; family UBA4665; genus JALQUD01. Next base: position 9,670 of record JALQUD010000008.1, on the reverse strand, counting down.
GCAACGTATCTGTAATTATTGATATGACGCTATTCGTCCTTTTGGCAGGCTTGGGTATGCCTGTCATCTCTGACTTTCGTCTGGAGATGAACTCATCAGTATGAGCACTCACTCATAGTAGCGAACAATGACAACAGGAGGAGACGGGGGAAGAAATATAGGAAGCGAAAACGCCGCCTACCAACCCTGAATTGCACCGTCGCGCTACCTGCTGTCTTGTTCGCTAACCTTTCACCGGGTTGTGGTGTTGGGTGGGGTGTTGCAAGGACGCGGTAGCGTCGGCGTGTCAGTTCGTCGGGGTGGTCGCGGGCGGGAAAGATGCTCCGTTGAACTCCTTCACGACGATCATCTTGCCCGGTCGCAGATGCTTGGCCTGCTCGAGAATGAGCCCGATGATCTTGGCCTTGAGCCGCTCACTGATAGTGAAGGGCTTGGCCTCATCGTACTTTCCCTGAACGGGAGTGAGCACGGCGCTGCCGTCGTCGGTGATCATGACCCTGATGTTGTCGGGGCTGATGCTGATCATGACCTCGGTCATGATCTGGAAGTGCTGATCGGTTCCACCGAGTTCCTTGAGCTCGACGGTGGTCTGGCTGGTGTAGTAGCACTCCGTGAAGATGATCGACGGGGTGGTGACGGGCTTGGTGAGGGTGGGGGCAGACATGGCAAAACTCCTTCAATCAGTGTAGATTGGATGTTTCTTCCCCGGGCGGGATATAAACCGGCGACATTTAAGCGTGTCGTAAGCATATATCCCGTCCGGATCCTATCAATCCTGTACCTGTTGTCGATGTTAAGGTACTCCGGAGCTTGATGAGGCAGTATGATGTCTCAAATCATAAGCTCTACAAAGTTACTGTTAAATATATCACAAGTCTATTTACAAGTCAATACGTTTATGGCTTGATATACTTGCTTATTGTGTTAAAATTAAGGTATGTGGGGCTGAATTTTAAGCTCGACGTTGGACTTTATCGGTTGGATCAGCAGGTCGCTTGCCAGCGTCATAGGCACATTTCAATAGATGCAAAAACTGCTTCTTTGAGCGACACTTTAAGTGACATGGCAGACCGCGTTCTCGCCAGTCGCAGTGCCGCACCAGCTCTGGCCTAAGAACCACAGCAATGCATACCAGTGACATCAGATAGCAGGTATGCGTTACATATTTTTCTGATTGCTCAGAAGACGACATCCCCGTCTTCTGCTAAGACCTAGGATTGCGCGCCAGGAATGTTTGTCGTTCTCGATAACCCGGCGTTAAGTTTTTAAAGAACGACTATGCCTGTAGAAGACCAGCCAGATGAACCGGCGGACGCGGGGGCGGTACCCGCCAGCTCCACCATAAGAGACTTACGATCAATTCGTAGGTCTTTTTTGTTTGGCTCGTAAGGAGTAAATAGGGCTTATTTCCGGGGTGCCAACTTTTTTCTGCGAGTTAAACGAAATTCCGCCGGGCAGAAGCAATTGTTGGCACCTCACTCTGTTTTCATGGTCCGGCTCCCACCAGTCTTCCTTCAATATATTTGTATATTCTAGGGCAAACTTCATAAAATCCACTAGGTCTTGCTCAAGGTCACTGGCCGCGTGCAGCTTGCGCTCGGTATCAGCTATGGCGGCCTTGATGTTTACTATTTCAGTCCTAATATCTTCTTTTAAGTCGTCATCGGCCCGGACTAGTTTCTGTATCATTGCCGACTTGTTGGCGTTTAGCTTTTCCAGTTGCTTCTGCAGATTGGCTGCGTACTGTAATTTGTCCTTTTGTTTTCGCTCCAAGACAGTGGCTAGTGCTACAATAAATTCTTTTCGCTGGTGATTTTCATAGCTGAACTGGCCTAGTCTCTCCGTAATTGCGGCATGCACCTCGTCGCGGTGGAATGATTTACCGCAGCCGCGGCAGTTGTACTTCCAATAATACTTCGTGACGTTTCGCTGAATACCGTTACTTTTCTTCGAACCGGTGAACTTAGCCTCTAGTTGGCAATCTGCACAAAGTAGCAGTTTGTTCATAGGAAACTCGGGGTTGTATTGCTTCTTAGCGCCACGCCGCTTGGTCGTGCCCTCTGTCGTTTCAACAATGGCTAAATGTTCGGGCATGGTAAGCATGGCCTCGTGCAAGCCTCGTTTATTTTCTGCTTGTACCTGTTTACTCATCCCAAGTTGGCCGGCATAGTAGGGGTCCACGGCAAACTGTTTGAATTTGTCCATACGCCATGCACTGTGGAGTTTTGTGAAGCTACTTTCGTTCAGTCGGTCTAAGGCTTCACGTGGCGTGTATAATCCAGACGCTACCTCTTTGAAAGCTTGTTGCAGCGGCTCGAATACGCCGGGTTTACGTATATGTATGCCCGGTAGCGTACCTTTCATGTATCCAGGTTTGGGTGGGAAAGTGTATCTACCGTCTTGAATTGCTTTTTGTGGCCGTTAATAGATTTGGTCTGACGTTCAACGTTACTGCCCCTCGGCCGGGAAGTATTTGGCAAACTTGAGCATCTTAGCCATTAGGTCGCCTGTGTTCAAGTTGTCATCAGAAGCGTACCAAAGTTTTACGCCGAGTTGCCGAAATTCAACCTCGAAGTAAAAGGCCTCGTCAATGAAACGCATAAACCTATCCGGTTCATCTACTATGAGGTATTTGATGCTACGGTTTGATTTGCAGTAGGCAAGCATTTCCCTCAGGTCTTTTCGCTTCAGATTGGTGTCGGCTTTACTTGAAACGTCACCGGACCACCATTTGACTATTTTAGCGTCCAGCTTGTCGGCTGTATTGAGTACATTCTCTTCCTGGCGGCTCAAGCTGCTGTTTAATTTCTGTTCGGCTGTTGAAACCCTACAGAGGGCAATTGCTTGCGCGGCCATGGCAATACCTCATAGCGGCAAAGGACAGCTCCTGGGGTATCCGCGCGACACGGTTACAGAAGCGGCCCTTTGCAGCGGTGAGATAGTGATATTGCGTGTAGTCGCGATACATACCCGATACTAGTGTTACTCTTACATCAAGCCCGGCAGTCCTTATATGTCTCGTAGCGGCCGTGCAGGAAGTTCGCTAACTCGATGAACTGCTTTTGATTTAGCTTGTGTGCCGGTTGTTTTTGGAGTGGCTTTTTGGGCTTCATGGTAGCCCAAGCATAGTAAAGTTAGTTTCGCGCGAAACCACGCAGTTGTTTACAGATACCTAGTGTTGAGTTTGATTATTTTTCCAGTCGAGCTGAAGAAGTTCTTGTCGCCAACGGTGCTGGCAACAATATCATTTACGCGCCGGGCAGCATCAGATACCTGTCGTGGCTTGGCTGCATGGTCGTTCCACATTTCTAGTATGTCCGCGCGCTCCCAGGTATGTCTCTGAGCGGTTTTAGTTTTCAAAACTACTTTGCACAGGTCTGCTTGTTTTGTGTCGATACCAATATTAGTCATTATGCAGCCAATCAGTAAGTCGGCCGTCTTACCGTCATATACGACATATTGAAAGTCCTGCATGTCACGCATAATGTTCTCATAGTCCTTTCTTGCGGTGTCATGACCACTGTCCAGTTCCAGTAGCCAGTACCCTTGTTCATATTCGCCGTTACTATCAGTCACCGCGGCGATGTTTTTGACAGCATTTAGCACTTTGAGCTGGTAAAGTGCACTGTCTCTTTGCGAGTAGTTATGTTGCGGCGTCTGTGTGGGGAGTTGTATCGTGCCTGGCACTGTTGAGGGTACGAGCCTCTCATGTTCAAGCTCAATCAGCAGGGCGCGGATTGTTTCATAAAGTTTGGGTGTGTCGCGCATTGCTAAGCGTTAAGACTTACCGGTATATGCTGCCGTTTTGCTATCTTAGCCATATGCTCTGCAAGAATACGGTCACCAATCTCAATCATTTCAGGTGTAAGTATAGTATGCTCTACGTTAGCCTTTACCTCTATCTTATGGGTGAATACGCCCTTGAACTTCCCAAGCAGCTCCCAGGCTTTAAGGCGGTCGCTTGATTTGTCAGCTTTAGTCTCAGCCTTAATGCCCTCGATAATTTCGCTAACTGTAATGTACTCGTCGTTTCCGACATTCTCCGACAACCATTGCGGCATTGCGGTGGTTATTCTCTCGGCATACTGCTTGCTGTAGCCGGCCAATAGCGCACTCTGTCATGCATTAGAGTACGTCGGACTGACCTTGTCCAGATAGTGTTTCATAAAGCTAAGCTGACGGCTATTCATACTTGTTACTTTAGTTTCTTAGCGGTTAGGTAGCAAGCAGTAACGGTTTATTGTATGAGATGCTTTGTGTAGCCAGCCGTAACAAGACGCTCATATGCTTGCCAAACATCTTGAGGTATTTCCTGCGGTATCTGAAAGCCGTTCTCGGCATACTTCTTGATGCGTTGCATGTCGCCTACCATCACATTCAGAACAAGCTCTTTTGGGCAGTTCTCATTGAAATAGTCTTCATATGATATTTGGGGTGAAGTGACAAGAATATCTGTTGATGGGTCGAGCCATTGCTTTTTGAATGTGGCATAAGTACGACGTTCCATGTAAGGCTTCTGGACCAATAGCAAAGACTGCGGAGCTAATACGCGCTGCTGTAGTAATTCATATGTGAAACGTATATTCTCGCCAGTATTAGTAGATGCGCTCTCTAGCAATACCTTATCGGCCGGCACACCCTGTGCCTGTATGATTGCGGCAAACGTTTCGGCCTCGGTATCTTCGAATACGTCCTTTGTCAGCTTCCCGCTACCGCCTGATACGATTAGATAATCGCCATAGCCGTCCATGTAAAGCTGTGCCGCTCTTTCCGCGACGCGGGTATCCATGCTACACAATACGAATATCGCATCACACTTTTTAAGGACGTGTTGCATATGCATGTAGTCCCAGATTGTCTTAGCGTCGCTATCTGTAGTCATCGCGTATTGGCTCTTAACTTTGCCATCTCCTCTTCATTCAGTTTTTCCAAGTCAATTCCGCACCTCTTTGCCCATGCATATATCTTTTCAGTTACTTTCTCATCTAAGGACTTGAAGTAATCCGCATACCCCTGCAGCTCATTAACCATTTGCTCTTTTGTTTTTTCACCCAACATTTCGGCGGCCTTCTCCCAGAAATATTTATGAGCAAGCCGGTTCCTTAGTGCTAAGGCTTTGTCCATTTCTTGTGCAGTGGCCGGGTCTAAAAGCGATGGGTCTATAGTTTTGAGCAGTTGGCCGAATGTCATTTTAGCTAATTTATCCCACTCCTCGTCGTATTCTTGCTGTGTATTCAAATTACCGGCGTCAGCTCGTAGCGTCACGACAAATTGAATTAATCCGGTTTCTAAAAGCTGCGCAGAGTACATAGCTAAACCATAGCGGGCGTAAACTTCCCGTATGCGTGCACTTTCATCGTCAACATCGTATGGCGGCTCCATATTTCAAGCTTTTCCGTTTTTTTGCTTTTTAGGATTCGCACTTGGAGTGTTCTCATCAGCGGGCATGTCATCAGGCAGCATGCTTGCTTCCTGTAATTTTTGAAGCAAATTAGTTGGGGGCATCCCTGGAGTAATGTCATCGACTAGAACCACTAATGCCTCAGTATGGTCAATCAACTCTTTGACTGCTTCGTCAATTTCCGGTAGTGAAGCGCTTTTGGTTTTTAATATCTGATGCGCAATCTTTTTTCGAGCAGTATTGATTGAATTTAGCTCTTGCATTATGTCAGTCTTTTTCGGAAAGTCGAACCCCTTGAGGGCATAGATGGCGTTGCCGATATTGAAGCTGTCCCGCTGCTGCGGAATGATAGACACCATGCCTAAGTAGTATCTGTTCATAGCTTCTTTGGACATTTCAGACAAACCAATAACCAAATATTCTGCCAAATAGTCGGCAACATTCATATATAAAAGCGCCGCGGCTAACTCATTTTCCAGCGTATGACTTTTATTATTAAACTCTCGTGCTAGGTCTATGAAATGCTGCTTAAGCGGAAGTTCTTCGTGTGCGAACGGTTGTGCCATAGTACCAGTATACTTCCACCACGGAAGTTCACGTATATCTAGGTGTATTACAAGCCTGGTAGTCTGCAATTTCACCTATTGCCCCTGTAATCTTGTACCTTTGATAGGGAACCTGCAAAAGTCCTCGCCATCGACTTACCTCAGGCTCAAGCAGGTGCCAACTTTCCAGCATCAGCTCCACCAACATAAAACCCCTCAGGTAAAGATACCTAAGTTATCTATGTACCCCAATGTTGATTAATAATACAATTTATGCTATAATATTAAAACTTCATCAGATGAGTTTATAGCCTGCGATGAAGCACTTTAACAGTTCTTTGTCGTACATGTAATGGTCGGATGTTGGTTAGCACTTTGATGCTTGCCGTCACCCGACCATTACAGTCCAGTCCACCACCTGTTGTAGGAGTCAAAGTCAATATGAAGAAGCTGTCATAACGGCGCTGTTCTTGTTCGATTATGTTGAAAATGTCGACAAATCGCAGCGAATACCAAGCACGGCACAAGTCTTTTACCTCTGACAAAAGGAGCTGAACCATGAAGTTCTTCTTTTTCCTCGCAAGTGTGGCATTGGCGCTTGCCGCGGTGCGGTACTTCACGATCGGCTATGCCTTCAACGGCATGATCTTCGTGGCGTGTGCTTTCTGCTTGCTCGTGGCTGCTATCTCGAAGACCCGATCTACCCGGCTCAGGCGCTGACCGTGACTCAATGAGATAAGCTGGGACATATCCAGTGTCGCCATCCGCTGCCATAGCATCATAACGCTATGAAGCGCATCGGTGGCCCCGACAAAGAACTGCATCCGGGAGGGTGGGCGAATGAGTGGCGCATACGCGTGCAATAAACATCTCATACGTACCATCCTCCCGCAGTTCCCTAAGCGTGTTTGATAACTACGCAAATGTGTTTAGTGAACTGTAATAACGTATTGTCTACTACCGATCAATTGCTATCTGTTGCCAAAGATTATAAAATAGCCCGGCAGTTCCCGATACGAGGAGAGTGGGTACATGTCCGTCAGGACATCGTTGGCAAGTGCCGTACTGATGGCGACGGCCGGTCTGTCGCTCGTGGCATGCGGTTCAGGGCCGACAGGCTCCGAAGCGCCCGTGTCCGGACGAACCGCGGCCATCCATGGCAGCCCGGTGGCATCGTGTGCCTCTGTGGCCGGCAAGGGCAAGGTGGTGATTCCTGAAGAGAAGTATGCCGTACTGGCCAATGAGCTGGATGTCAGAGAGCAATCGTTGCACGATGGCGGTGTGCTGGCGGTGCATTGTGACCGGGCATTCGATCCGCGCGACAAAGAGAAGTTCTCGCTGGTTCCGGTCACCGTCAACGGGACAAGGAAGTGTCATGTCGTGCTTCCCGGTACTGTCGGGCAGAATGATGCCGCGACCACTGACGTGCATGTGATCTGTCCCCGGCAGAAGCCCGGCGTACCAGGCTGAGTTGCAGTACTGCACGGATGATGTAGAATAACGTCACATCGAGTCACATCGATTAGTATGGGATCATCCCGGCCAGAGGTCCGAAACCTTTAGGAGGGGAGGCTACGTGAGCGTATTGATCATCGTTCCCGATGACTAAACCTGACGTTCGTGTTACTCCCCTCCGACATACCTGGATTATAAGAATATGTACGACGAGAGCTTGCAAGACATCATCAATGCGGCCGACCATGGCGTTCAGGAGCTGGAGGCTGAAGGCCGCCTGTTGGCAATGGGCGACGAGCAGGACCTCGACCTGGCGATGCGAGCCTGCGACGGTGCACGCACCGACGTATCAGACGCCGTCAGCTGTGAACGCCGGGCGGCGTCTATACCGACGGATCCGCCCGACGAATCCGGCAAAATACCCACTATGGGCGCTAACCAGCAGGAACGGGAGCGACTGTTGAACCTGGCCAAGCAATACCGTGATGATGCGACGCATAAGCTGAATGTGACACGCGAGGCTTTGGACGGCTTCAGTTCCAGGGCACGTGCCGTCGGTGAGCGGGCGGTTGAGCTGAGCAGCATGATAGGTAGCAAGCTGGAGGGGGCTGGCCAGCCGGAAGCGCATCTCGCGGTCGCGTCCGGCCATCGGGCGGCAGAAAAGGCCGGTGAGGCGGCCATGCTGGCGCGCCGCGCGCATGATGAGCTGCCGGCGACCGGTGACGATGCGACCGATGACAGCTTACGCGAATCCGCCAGCGTAGTCGACGGAGCCCGGTATTCGGTGCAAGAGAGCTTGTCTGCGATGCGCCACACTGCCGCTTTGGCCATCGGATATACGAGTATGCAGCGATTCTCCATCATGGACCTCGGCAACGGTGGAGGCGGTATAGGATACGGCCAACCGTATATGATTCCCGGGTATGGTGAGGCGCCGGTACCGCTTGAAAACCGCTTCACGGGCAACGACACGACCGGAGAGGATCAGACGGCCGGTCAGGAGAAAGACTTCGGCTACATCAACCAGGACGGGCAGTACGTCAAATCGGACATGCCGCGTAATCCTGACGGCAGTTACGTAGGCGGGACTGAAACGCTCGACCAGCACGTCGAAAAATTTCCGGCAACGTTCTATTTAAGCGCAAGCGAGGATGATCGTACGCCAGGGCAGCGTGAAGTGGATGATTGAATCCCTGCCTATGGTGTATGATGTCAAGCATGAACAAGCAAATCCTTGCCTCTATCGGTGTGTTCGCGGTCATCGTGGCCGGCTTCGTGCTATGGACACTTACCAGGAACGGTGGCGCGTCTTCGTCGGCCACCGGTAGCACGCTCAGCTCCACACCCAAGCCCTCCGGCGATGAGGACTCCTCAGGTAGTGTCCCGAAAGCGAGCACTTCCGGATCGGCGGTCGACACAGTAGCCAAATATGACCTGCCCGATGGTTGGCGCGAAGAGACCTGCGCCGAGACACCGGCGGTAATCTATCTGTTGCCGGCGACCGAGACATTGGCTTGCGACAAACGGCCGGTCGCACCGGTCAGCATCGCGCTCGACCCTGCGAAGACACGCGGCTGTTATTCCTTGAGTGGTAAAACAGACGTGCGTAAGCATACGTGCAGAACCGTATCGATCAACGGTCAGCAAAGTTTACAGGCTTCGACCGAATACTTGGCTTCGGCCCCGGCCGACACGGCAGGAACGACCGTCAATGAATTCTATGTACCGGTTGGTTCTACCGACAGTAGTATCATCCGGGCGACGTATACCTTTAAGGGGACACCGAACTATCAGCAGCAGTTCGAGACCATAGTCCAGAGCATCAGAAGCCGGTCATAGGTGACGACGGTGATGTTTGCGGCCGGCCAGAGTGGCCACGACCGCTAAGCCGACCAAGCCGGCAGCGGCTGCGCCGAGCATCATATTGACCGTAGTGGCGCTCAGCCGACGGTGCCGCCAGCCGCCGCGCATGCCACGGTTGTCCTCTAATGAACCGTATAGATTGCCGGTCTGGTTGGAAGCCAGCTTGCGGCTGAAGTTATTGGCAGAACCATATTTGCTGAACATCTTTTCGTAACTTCGGTGCGATAAGGCATGGTGCGCTGCCATCAGTTTGCCAGCCGGGCCGATGGCGATTTCCCACTGCGGTTCGTCCTGGTCGGCCAGCTTGACGATGGCTTTGCCGACGTATGCCGGGTCGTAGACCGGTTCGATCGCCTGTATTTCGTGATGGCTGTAGTTGGCGGCGTTCTGGAAGAAGTTGGTGTCG
>JALQUD010000089.1 GCA_023268595.1 Candidatus Saccharimonadia bacterium | reverse complement strand
TTGCCAGTGGTTAGTTATGGTGGTACCAGCGGGGTCTTCATCCTGTCGGCGCTTGGCGTGGCGTTCCACATCTCGAAGTACACCACGTATGCCGCACAGAGCGCCGATAAGACGCCGGCCCGTAGCACTGCCGTTAACCGACGCGCGCTTGAGCGACGACGGCCAGGAGGTGCCTCGGCATGATCGGTGGCCGGCGGGTGCGGGTGGTGATGGTCGGCGGCGGCTCGGGAGGGCATATCACGCCCATCATGGCCGTGGCATATCAGCTCAAACGCTTGGATCCTGAGGTGGCCATCGACTACATCGGCCAGACCGGTGACAGTCTGGCCGATGTGCCAGCGCGTGATCCGAGCATCGATACCGTGCATAGTGTCCGGGCAGGCAAGCTACGGCGTTATCACGGTGAAGGCATCATGCAGCTGCTTGATATACCGACCGTTCTTAAGAATATCCGCGACATGGCTTATGTGGGTATCGGTTTCTGCCAGAGCCTGCTGTTGTTACGGCGCTTGAAACCTGATGTCATCTTCGTGAAGGGTGGTTTCGTCGGTGTACCGGTCGGACTGGCGGCAGCGATGCTGCGCATACCGTTCGTGACCCATGATTCGGATGCTATACCGGGTCTGGCGAACCGCATCATCTCACGCTGGGCGGCAGTGCATGCCGTAGCTCTGCCGGCGGAAGTCTATGCCTATCCTGCGGCGTCGACGGTGTCGGTCGGTGTGCCGGTGTCTCATGAATTCAGACAGCGCAATGCTGACGAACTGGCCGTAATCCGTCATGAATTGTCTCTGCGGCCTTCGCAGCGGGTATTGCTTGTCACCGGCGGCGGCCTGGGTGCCCAGCGCCTGAATGATGCGGTGATAGCTATGTCGCCCGACCTGCTGCGCCGGTATCCGGAGCTTGGTATCGTCCATTTGGCTGGCCGTTCGCAGTCGCGTCAGGTAGAGGAGCAGTATGACACCATCCTTTCGCCGGATGATCGTGAGCGGGTGGAAGTCATCGGTTTCACCGACCAGCTATACAAGTTCAGCGCCGTGGCGGAAGCGGTGATCACGCGGGCTGGCGGCAATAGCATCGCGGAATTCGCCGCCCAGGCAAAGCCGTGCGTAGTGGTTCCCAACCCGATATTGGCCGGCGGACACCAGACTAAGAATGCTAAAGTTCTGGCGGACCGCAGCGCCGTGCTGCTGGTGGAAGAGACGGAGATTGCTATCCAACCGAAGGCGGTGCTGCCAGCCATCAGGAAAATCCTGGATGATCCGGCGTATGCTGCCGACTTGGCACGCTCGTTGCGAACGGTCGCCAAACCTGATGCGGCCCACCGGCTGGCGATGATATTATTAGAGCAGGTCTCACACACAAACACAGCCAAGGAAAAAGATTCCAACGATGTTCAACCGCAAACAACCTGACCGGCCAACCGGCCCGCAGCCGCGCCGACGCGTCAACCGCCAGATACCAGGCGGTCAACCGTTCGTACCTGGCGGTAGGCAGTCCGCCGTCGGCGGTGACCGGCAGCGACAGGTGCGCCAACGTGGCGCTGGTACGGGTGCTAATCCTGCCTTCTCGTACTATGCTTCTCGCTCGCAGGCCGAGGTAAATCTGGGCCGTGAGGCTAACCAGAACAAAGCTCCGATCAGGCGGTTGCCCAGTAGGCTGCAGCGTTTGCGTGGACAAGCCGGCTGGTTGGTAGCGGCGGTCATCCTGGCCGGTCTGGGTATCTTTCAGTTGCAGTTGTCGACGACACCGAAGATGGTGGTACTGGCCAGTAGTTCGGTCACGCCGTTCCTACAGGATGTTTCGGTTTATCAAAGGGTAGCCCATGATATGTTTGACGCCTCCGCTATGAACCGCAACAAGCTGACCGTGGACAGCATGACCATCTCCAAGCGCTTGGAGGCGCAATTCCCGGAGCTGCAGGAGGTCTCGGTATCGATGCCGTTACTGGGCGATACTCCTGTGGTGTTCATCAAGCCAGCCGAGCCGGCTATGGTGCTGGCTGCCCGCAACGGCAGCTTTATCATCGATGAGAACGGCCGCGCGCTGGCGGCGGTCAATTCCAATACTTCGACCGCCGGCCTTTCCATACCGACGGTGACCGATCAGAGCGCTCTGGACGTTAAGCTTGGCCAACAGGTATTGCCAAGTACGGCTACGGCGTTCGTCAGCACGGTGGTGGAGCAATACAAGGCCAAGCAGATCGGCATCCAGTCGATGGTCCTGCCGGCGGCTGCAGGGGAGTTGGACGTCTACGTGGCTGGACAGCCATATTATGTAAAATTCAATATCCAGGACGCGGGCAAGGGTGACGACATGCAACAGATAGGGACCAGCCTGGCAGTTATAAACAAACTACGAACAGACAAGCAATTACCGGGGCAGTACATCGACGTGCGGTTATCGGGTAGGGCATACTACCTGTAGCGATTGTGGGCTGCTAGTCCCTATCTTCCCCTGCGATAGTTCGTAAAATGTTCATTTTTTTGAGAAGGGTCGTGCGTGTAGGGTAGTGCACTGAAAAAGAATATATAAAAACATAAACGTTATAATGTCAAATATGCACATATGACAGGGCGGTGCGCTAGCTGTGAAAACTGTGGAAAAGTCGTGTGAAAATGATTAGTGATGTGAATCATGCATGTGATTTAACGGCCTCGATGGACGCATCGGACGTATTGGTGTGAATTGTATAGTAATACATCCATATGTACGTATTTTGATTGGGATTAGGCGTGCAGCGCTTATCATTCATGGCACTGATGAAGTGCTGGCTATCCCCTGAACATTCATACGTGCGTCCAGCTGGCTTTGATATCGTGAGATCGTGGAATTGAGCCGGAGATAGGACATTAGGTGTCTTAAACAGGCTTATGAGCGATAGTAACGTATCGCATAGTCAAAATCAGCCAAATGGCATTACATGCACGTGGATACACATTCAGGTGCTTTTACCAGATATAGAGTCGCAAAATATACATTGTGCGACGTCTCATATGACTATCGTTTGCATGGGATATTTCCGCTTGAATCAGATCCCATCATTTGATTTCTGAGTATCATTGCGTTTACGTCACCTATTCGTTTACTATGTTGCCCTGTCCCTGATATCGGCACTTGTGGAAAACCTTGTGTCTGAATCGCTTTTACGGCGCTTTGGCCTGCACGCCTGCCTACATGCTTTGCTGCTATTATGTTCGTGTATTGTTCGCGTTTGCTAAATGGTATCCATACGAATTAGTCATACCGATGCGGAGTATCCGTAATGGCTTTAGATGGTAGATTGGTGGCCAGATTATGTTCGTAAAACGTTCGTTTAACGTCGCGATTACGTTCAAGTGTTCGGGCTGTTATCCGGCAGCTTAGCGATATAGCAACCCTGGGCTTCATCCCCTGCTCGCAGTATTGCTTGAGCAGTGGCTGCGGCTTCGTCTACGACCGTGTCTAGCGGCACCGGCTGGTCGATGGTAAGGTTCAGCTCGGCATAGCGTTGAAATAGTATCTCGGCGGCTTTGTTAGATAACGTTATGACGTAGCGTGTCGTAGGTGCTGGGACGCACATGTACCCTGATCCTTCGTGGAAGTGAGTCAGGGCGTTCCGGCATAAGTGCTAGGCCTTGGCTTCGCCTTCGTCCAGGACGTAGGTGGCTTTGGCGACCCGCTTGAACTGCGGTTTACCTTGCAAGTTTAGCAGGATGGTCGTTTCTTTGACGTAACGGCTCTTGAGCACGCGTTTGACGATCTCGTCGCGGTGCAGCGCCTTGCCTTCTTTCCGAAGGATCTCGGAGATGATGTCGGCGACCGTGCCTTTCTCGTAGCCCCATTCCTTCAGAGCGTAGATACCACGGCCGACCAGCACGAAACGCTTGTCTTTGATCAGTTCGTTGTGGATGGCCTGGGTAGTGACGTCTTTGCGGCGGAATGATGAATCTTTGATGGCGCTTGCGATATCGTTGAAGTGCATGTGTTTGCCATTCTCTTTGAGGATGACGTAAATCTTGTCGCGGATGTTCTTGGGGTTGACGACCGGCCACTTGGTAAGACCCCACAGTCCGTGAAGCGTAGCCAACTGCTTGGAGGTGCGTGCCAGAGCTTCGGCTTGAGTAATATC
>JALQUD010000088.1 GCA_023268595.1 Candidatus Saccharimonadia bacterium | reverse complement strand
GGATGACTTTATAGGTTGCCATGTGTACCGCACCTTACCATAAGCTTTAGATACCAGTATAACGGAAACCTGGTATCAGCCCCAAATAATACTCACAAGCACAACGGTCGGTCCTGACCGTGGCGCCCGAAGGGGCTCGTATCCGCTCCAGTTGCGCATACTAGTCCCCTGCGGCGCTAAATGCAAGGCTTCATCGTTATCGGTCTGCAGCCTCGTAACTGTTAGCTTTATGCGGATAGTATGCGGTTGTTGTATTTGTCGTACGCAGCTGCGAGGTACGTGGCGTCGCCGGCCCCATTGGGTTGGTACACGAGGTGTCTGCCGTCCGGCAGATAATCCCACTTGCCTTCCACGCCGTGGTTCACCTCATAATGGCCCTCGCGCAAGCTACCGTCGCGCAGAATCGTGTAGGAATCGTCACTCCGCGTTACCACGAAACCGTTCCAGAAGTTGAGCTTATTGATCAGGGCCTTGTCATCATCGCTAGGGTTGGCTATATCTTCTAGCTTTTCCTTGATCGTATCACCGAATAGTGCGGCTATCTCGCCATTTTTACGGGTCGGATTCCGGAACCATTCACCCAGGGCGTCCTTGTGGAGCTGTTTGAGCTCGGCAAGCGGTTGCTTTGGTACTTCCAGTTCGTTGTGTGGCTCGGTGTCCTGGTCGGTCCACGGGCTGCCATCGGCATTGATACGTCTGCCGTATACATTTTCTCCGTCTACGACGTTTTCGAAGGGCTGGTAGCTGCCGTCAGCGTGGAGGATGGCGTATGGCTCGGCGGTGGCTATGATGCCGCCGGATTCGTGGTATACCGGCATCGGGCGACCGAACGCTACGCCTGAGCGCGAGAACTCTTTCAGGTTTTCGGCGATACGTAGCTGGTTCTCGCGGAAGCGGATGCGTATGTAGTCTGTCAGCGTGTTGGCACGCAGCTCTTCCAGTTCCGCTTTCTTGGCAGGATCCAAAGTGTATTCGATATTGTTGTCCACCTGGCGTATGAATTCCGCGGTGCGGGATAGATAGCGGTGTGCCGCATATTCCGTCTCTACGGGGTAGGCGTCCTTCTCGAACATGTCTTCCACGAGGCTTTTCGCGAGCGCGTCCTGGGTTTCCTGGAACCGCTCAGCTGGTTCGCCGTAGGCTTCACCGGTACTGTCCGGGAGTTGCTTCAGGCGGTCCGGTGCCGATTTCTCGTCTACTAATTCCACGGCTTTGGCTAGGACTTCATTGAGCGAGACGCGGTTTACCTCGTTGATGAAACGAGTCTTGTTCCGTTGGTCGAACTCTTCCAGGTGTGTTTCAACGGCCTTGTGTAGTCGCACGGCTTCGATTGGCCTATCTGAGACCTCGAAGTTTTTACTAGCGACTTCGCGACGTGCGACTCGGAGTTCCTCGTCTTTGGCTCTGGTGTTGCCTAGCTCACTACCGACTGCATGCATGCCTTTACGGAAAGGGTCGACAACGCGATTGAGCATGCCGTAATCTCGCCAGTCTCCTTTTTCAAAGCGGTGTAGGATGCGTTTGTTCCTGCGGTTCTCTTCGCGGTAGCGTTCAAACTCTGCCTTTTCCTGGGCGTACTTGTCTTTCTGCTCTGTCGTCGCGTGCTCACCTGGATCGTGTGGAGTTGCTGGTCGTACCGATGGTAGACGCCGGGGTTTCTCGCTCTTGCCGGCGATTGCGCTTGCATCAGCCGCTTTAGCCTCGAGGTGTTTACGCTCCAGGTCTATAGCCTCGCTTCTGAGCTGCTTATTGTTGGCGCCGACATGGCTTTGCAGTACGGCCAGACGTGCCTCGACAAGCTCCTTATAGCGCGGGTTTGCCTTTAATAATTCCGCCAGTTCTGCGGCGTGCTTATGAAGCATACCCTTCGGCAGGCTGGCTTCAGTCGCGATGGTGTGGTTGGGCTCTCGGTTGTCAGCACCTCTTCGCTGTTCTCTTTGTTCTTCCGGACTTGGCAATGAACTGTCCTCACCCGTCCACAGCTCTTTGGCGCTGCGTCCGGAACCGCGCCTCGAATGCATGAATTTACTGTCGCCGGATAGGTTATAGCCGTCGGCTTTCATGGCGGCCAGATCCTTTTCTTCCATCAGGAATCCGGCACGTAACCGAGCGCTATCGTTGATTTTCTTCATCACGGCATTGATTTTATCTTCATCGATAGCTTCCGCACTGCGGGTTTGAGCCTCTGACTCCAGCGGCAGATCAACTTCAAGCGCTCGGGCGGCCGCCTCGTCATCTATATCGATGTCTCGGTCGTGACCGATCAGCTTACGGTAGTTTTCCACGCTTTCCATGCTGCGGGCGTGCAATTCCTGATGGGCGGCATCCTTTCCTATCGGTGCGCCATCATGGCCAAAATAGCTTGCCTGGGCAAAGTCTTGCCTATCCTGCTCCAAGTAGCTTTCGTAGCCCTCTGGGGCATTCAGATCATCGATTTTTTCGTGGGACATGATAGATATGGATAATTGTTTCTATTGATTATTATCAATAATCTACCACATTATCATAAGCATGTCAATTGTAGTACGAAATTGGAATCTGAAACTAGATGTTGTTCGGGTCGTTAGGGTCACCACTGCCGCGCTGATTGTTGCGGTATCGATTGAACGTCTGAGCTCCTGGAGCGGCCTCACCGCGGGATACTCGTTTGATTGTTCCATCAGCTTCACGTATTGGTTGCTTACCGGTCGAATCGGTTACCACACGTTCTTGTGCTGACTGGTGCTGAACTACTTCAATGGATTGGCGTACCGACGTCAGGTTTGCGCCGGCGTTATGCATAGCTTCCACCGTCTTCTCGGGACCATACATAGTGGACGATTGTATATTTTGCAGCTTCGCACCAAGCTGGCCGATTTCCATGCGGGCCCGTGCCTTCGCATTCTCATCCGTAGATGTGTCCAAGATTTTTTGCTGATCTTTAATGCCGTCAGTCAGAGCCTTGGTCATGTTGCCAGTACTCTTAGGCTTGCCGCGGACCAGGCTGGCGTTATCGGTGCTCATAGCAGCTTCGTGGTAGGCGCTCTGGATGGATTCCTGGCTAACTGCCCCACCATGCTTATGAGCTTCCTGGACCATGCCCGCAAGCGTACCCTGGCCAGCGCCGCCCAGGTCATAACGTCCGGCTTTCTTGGAGCTGGAACGCATATCGCCAATCATACCTTGCATGGAACCGACATTGCCGCGTGCCGCGACTTGAGTCGACTGGATCATCTGCTCCATGTTTTCGAAGCCGGTACCGATGGCTGCCAGCTGCTTGTTGGCAGCCTGCTGCCGGACCGCACTGAATCCACCGGCGTTCTTTGCACCGGCAATAGCGCGGTCCGCCTTCTCGTCGTCCATGCCGTATATACGCTTCAAGTTGGCACGTGATTCTTCCTCGTTACGGCCAGAAGCCATAGCCCGGAGTACGTCATCGTCATGTTGGATGCCCGCGAACTGGTCGGTCTTCATGAACTGGGCGTCCATGACGCTGCGTCGCTGTGAATACGCTTCGTCACGGGCCTGTTTGTTGCGCAGGAATCCCATCTTATTGGACGACCCGGCGAATGTTGCCACGCCTTCGGATGCGCTGTTGATGCGCGACCGTATTGAGCCTTCGGGTGCGTTCTTGAAGCGCTCACCGCGTGAGAGGGCTGCTTTGTTTTTTTCTGTCTGCGACCCACGGAAGTTCTTGAGCCGGTCAAAGCCGCCACGGGACTTGTCGTTGATCATGCCGGAGATATTGGCGAAGGCGCCACCTACGAAGCGCGGCACGGCTGCCAGCAGCCCGTAGCCCGCTACGAAGATGACTATGGCGCTGACGGTCACTAGCAGCTGGCCGATAGCGGTGTCGCTATCGCTGGCACTTTGCAATGTGATTCTGCCAAGGGATTTGCACAGGGCGATCATGCCGGTGGCAACCGGGTATAACATTAGCATCTTTATGAAGAGGTCCCACCAGAAGCTAGCAAGCTTATTAGTGTTAGGTAAGACGTATGCGGCAATTGCCAGAGGTGCGAAGATGACACAGGCTATGATCAACACCTGTCTGACTATAAGCACAAAGGCTGCCACCAGAAGCGCTAGTACTAATGTGCCGAATAAGCTGACTATGCCCGCTCCACCGAGTAGCAGGT
>JALQUD010000087.1:251-4384 GCA_023268595.1 Candidatus Saccharimonadia bacterium | reverse complement strand
ATTCGTCGTAGCGATTGTACAGGCTGGAGTAATGCGGGTTTGGCGTCAGGAGCTTAAGCAACCGCTTCTTCTCCTCCAGATATTCGATCAGGCAATAAAAGTCGCCGTCACCGGACACGATGATGGCTTTCTCGTAATTGCTCATCTCTTTCATGGCCCACAGCACCAGTTCGGCATCGATGTTGCCCTTGACCGGTTTCTTAGGCTCATCATGATGTGGACCGTCTTTCGGGGCCAAACCCTCGGCCTCAAGCAACTCGGGATGTGGCCGCGTCATATCAAACGTCGGTTTGAGTACCACGGCATAGCCGGCGTCGTGCATCTGTTCATACAACGATTCGTTGCCCGGGATGTAACCGATGAACATAAAGGCTTTTTGAACGCCATATTTGTCGGTCAGCCACTGGCGGAACTTCTGCCAGTCCATTTTCCAGCCGAATTTCTGGGTACTGACATTCAGGTTCTGACTGTCGATGAAGGCATAGATGCGCTCCGGGCGCTGTTCCCGTTTGTCGGTGCCGGTCTGTCGGTTCATGCCCCTATCATAGCATTGCTTGCCCCGAAAGCCATGGCGCTAACAGGTACGCACCCCTTGTGAAAAATCACACATACCAGAGTTGACAAATGACGTATTATTATTTCATGGAATTACGTGTCAAATATAACAATCTGTTCGAAAAGCTGACAGTCTTCTTCAGCACGGCTATCCGCTTCATGCTCAACGCCCTGGTCCTGATCATCAGCCTGACCATCATCATCGGCGTGGTCAAGGCCGGTGTCAACCTGTTCACCCACATCAACGCGCCATTGGAAGAACTGCTGCGCATCATCCTGCTGGATGTCATCTTCATCGTGGCACTGATAGAGATAACCATCGTCATCCTGGGTTACCTCAAAGACGGCGCCGTCCATGTACGGTACATCGTCGATACCATCCTGATCATTATGCTCAACAAGGTCGTCAGCTTCTGGTTCGAAGGCGGCACGCTGGAAGAAGCCATCAGCCTGGCGCTGCTGGTACTGGTATTAGCCGCCGTACGCATAACTACCATACGCTGGAGTGCCGGCGATCCGGTACAGGACGGGCGCGGCAACGCGCTCAAGCCTGACAAGAAAAAAACTGAGAAAAAGTAACGAAAAGACCGCCATCATCGGCGGTCTTTTTTTACTGGTCATCCTGGTGCCTATTCGGGCAGTACCTGCTTCAGCAGTTCCTCCTCGTCGGCAATCTTCATCTCTTTCTTGCCAGTGATCTCATACTTAACACCGGTCATCGGTGATTCGTAGTAGTCATCGTTCAACAGGTTGACGAAACGCCCCAGGTCCTTGTCGTCCATGATGATTATCTGGCCCTTGTCGTCTTCCATCAGGCCGACTTCCAATTCGTCGGAGCGCTCGATGATCTCTTCCTGCTTGAATTTGGTCGGCTCCAGCTTCTGCAGCTTCTTGATGAGCGGACGCTTGCCTTTGACCAGGCTTTGCAGGCTTTCGCCATCGGCGAAGCTGAGCCGGAAATTCTCTTCGATCTCACGCACCTTCTGCTCGGCGATGGAAGCTTCTTTGGCGTCGTAACCGAACAATGCCTTCAACTTGGACTGGTTGAAGACATAGAGGTCCTGGTCGATGACTAACAGCTGGTTGTCCGATGGGATACGTAGCGCCGCGTCAGCATCGAACGGCACCATCTTGTTATCGCGTAGCATCCAACCGGTGTTACCCTTCATCACCTGCGACTGCGGTAGCGCCTTGATGATATACACCGCATGTTTGAAATCGTCGTGGCGCAGGCGGGCGATGACGCCCTTGATACGCTTCATGTCATGCTCTTCTTCGACGAACAGTTCGATCTCATGTTCCTGGGTCTTAAGCCAGCCGAGTACTTCGCGCAGCTTGTCGACCTTGAAGACCTGCGTCCGCTGCAGTACGTTCTTCTCAGCTTCCGCCTGCTCGAAGCCGCGTACGATCAGTCCGCTGTCGGCACCTTCCAGCACGAACTCCAGCACACCGTCCAGGAACAACGGTTCCATCTGCTTGTCGAGCGCCTGGGCACGCGAGGTGCGGTATACCACGTAGTTCTTATTGAACAGGAACAGGTCGACCTTGATCTCGTCCTTGTAGCGGGCGATGTCATTGGCCCAGGCAAAAACGTCGGTCTCCTTGTAATCGGCGCGCAGCTTCTGTTCTTCGGCGCTTAGTATCTCGTCGCTCTTGATTTGGTTGGCTGGAGTCGCCTTTGGTAACGGATCACCGCCGCGGGTACGGTCGATGCCCTTCTGACGCTTCTCGGCCTCCCAGCTGCCCGGCTCGACATAATCAGACTTATTGGCGACCTCGGGAATGCCCATGCGCTTACCTGTCTCGGCGGTCGTGACATCCATGGCGGCGTCCACCCCGGTGACGTCACCGGCGCCTGCCGTGGCGTCTTCGGCAGCCTGTTCGATAACCTCTACTTCCACTTTAGGCGCTCCCTCGGCGCGGGCTTCATCGACGGCTTCGGCAGCCACCGTATCAGTGTTTTCTTCGGCGATGGTTTTGACGTCGTCGTCGGCCATGATGTGTTTGTACCCTCTGCTTTGTGTCGTGGAGCGGCCGCGGTCAACAGACGATGACGGATGTTCCGGTGCAGCCACATTTTGCCACGGTTGCTAATAATCGTAAGCCCTATTCTAACCCAAAAAGCAAAAAAGGCTATACGACCCTGCTGTAAAATTTTATGTCACGTCGGGCTGGTATCGCTTGAACAGCCGCCAGTCCCGCACCACATTATGGCCCTTTTCAGCGTCATACCGGACCTTTGGCGGCTCATCATCAATCGGATTAGGCACCACTTCACCGACCTCCTTCAATGTCAGCCGTTCTACCGGCTGTGGCACGACATCATCGGGCGAATGGTAACGCATGGCGTCATACAGCCGGTTAGCTTTGTTACTGGCGTACGTCTCTAATGACAAACGCCCGGGCGCTATGCCATCGCGCAGCGCCAGGCCGGTCACCATCTCGCCCAGATGGATGCCCAGGCTGAAGTGACCCTCCGACTCACGGCGGCGGAGACGCGCCAGAAAGCCGCCGTCCTTACTGTTGCGGTACGCGGTGGTGATGTCAGCCTCGGGTATGGCCTGGTTAGGCTGTGGACCATACCAGCCATACGCCACCATACCGACCGCGTACGCCGGCACATCCCGGATGTTCCGTTCAGGCACACTCTGTACGCCGTGCACGGCATAGATACCGACCAGATGCCTGCCCTTATGCATCCATCCTTCCAAATCGTCACCGAAACGTACCACGTCATTGGGACAGTATTCACGGATGTGGTCCTGGCCGGCCATACGACGCAGTTGCTCCACTTGGCTCGGTTGTACGCCGGTCGCCACTACGAAGCCATGGGCGGCCAGCTCGCCGATGGCCGTATTCGCCTGCTCGGTCAGATCGCTATCTGGCATGATCGGTTCGAACTCTTTGGCATAGGTCCGCGGAAAATCATCCATCGCGCTAACCAACGATCAGATATACTACCGTGACCGAAGCCGCCGTCACGAAGGTGCCCCAGGCCAGATCGGCCGCCACGACCTTGAACGGCCAGCCTTTGAGCGTCGAATAATTAGTCAGGTCATAAGTGGCATACATGATCAGGCCAAGC
Source organism: Candidatus Saccharimonadia bacterium (assembly GCA_023268595.1). Classification (GTDB taxonomy): domain Bacteria; phylum Patescibacteriota; class Saccharimonadia; order Saccharimonadales; family UBA4665; genus JALQUD01. The sequence goes on along the minus strand of JALQUD010000087.1, from coordinate 744 downwards.
AGCGCGCCAAGTCCGGCGGCCAACCCGACCGAACCGGCTTCGATGGCCGGACGGAGCGCGAAGACCACCATACCCACCACATACAACAGATAGAACACCACTGCCGGTTTCAGGTCGGCCTTCGGCTTAAGCAGGCTGCCAAGCTGCGACTTATAGAACTTGTTGGCGATCAACGTCAGCCAGACGGCATCGATGACGATGAAGACGACGGCTATCAGCAGGTATTGCTTTAGGAATTCCATGCTCTTATCATACACCCGGGACGCAAGCTGTAAAAGCTACAGCATTTTATGTAGTACAATGTCCGTAAAGCATAAGGATAAAAACAGCCAGTCGGGACACCAGCAATGCCACAGCGCAGCAATCCAGCCACACGGCAGCAACGGCCTCAATGGCCTCGTCATAGCGGACAATCAGGACTCGGCACCATCGGACTGGTGGGCGTCCTGGTCGGCATAGGCATCGTATTCCTGACCGTCTTCCTGTTCGCCAA
>JALQUD010000087.1:0-241 GCA_023268595.1 Candidatus Saccharimonadia bacterium | reverse complement strand
ACCGGCAACAAAGCAGCCAACCAAGGCGGCCAAACGGGAGATCAGACGAACCAGACCGAAGCAAAAACGAACGAGCCACCGTATATACGCGTGCCGGATAACTCTCTGGTCTACAAGAACGAAACGTATAAGTTCTCGTTCGCCTACCCTAACAGCTTCTCTAAGTTAGCCGACACGACCGCCCCTGGCGGTAGCGACGCGCTTAAGTTCAAATCAGAGTCGGCCATCGCCGCCCAGAAAC
>JALQUD010000086.1 GCA_023268595.1 Candidatus Saccharimonadia bacterium | reverse complement strand
CTTTCTTGGCGAGGAAGACCTTGCAACCGTGCAGGACGAAGGTCCGCAGCAACCGATGCCCGCCGACGAGTGGGACGAAGAGGAAGCCCAGCTTCCAGGACAACTTGCAGTAGACGTATATGAGACCAAGGAGCGTCTCTTCGTCAAAGCACGTACCGCAGGCGTCAACAAGAACGACCTGGATGTCAGCATCTCTGACAATACGTTGACGATCCACGGCACTTTGTCCGCAGGCACCGAAGACAACGTAGAGAACTATTTCCTACAGGAATGCTACTGGGGTGAGTTCTCGCGCAGTATCGCGCTGCCAGTTCCAGTCAAAGAAGAAGACATCGAAGCCATGCTCAAGGACGGCGTCCTAACTATCAGCTTCGGAAAGGTCAAGCAGGATACGGTCAAGAAGATTCAAATCCTGTAGTTTTACGGCCTTACCACATTCTTATGAGAAAAGCCCTCCTCGCAAGGGCTTTTCTTTTTTCACAGTTAGCAGATAGCGATTTCGGTCCCGCCACACGGTTCAGGCGGAAGCAAGTCCATTGAATATCCGCGCTAACAAAAAAGCACTTCCGGAGGGGAAGTGCTTTTCGCAAGACTGATGCGAACTTAGGCGCCGGCAGTCAGGGACTTTTCAAGCACGAACTTGACGATGAACTGAGCTAAGGCAACGACGACCAAACCGATGATGGCGTAGATGATCGTGTTCTTAGCGGCAGAAACGTTGCTGGAGTCACCACCGGAGGTGATGTACTTGAAACCACCGACGATGATCATGATGACGGCTACGACACCGACAACGATGGAGAAGATATTGATGATCTGCGTGATCAGGCCGTTCAGCTTTTCAGAAGAGTCACCGCTGTCACAGCCACCGCTGTTATTGCTGAAGCTTAGGTTGACACCACTACAGACGCCGCTCGTGATAGGACTGTCTGCTTGGGCATGTACGGCGACCGGGATCATGACCGGAGTCGCAAGGGCGAGCACCGCCACAAGCGTAGCCAGGCGGTTTTTTATTTTACTGATCATTGACGTGACCTTTCGTTAATTCCTTAGTTATTATATACCACGTGTCCATGGCAGAGCACAAGCACGGTAGTCGTAGTTCAAGACTCGAAAGTGGTCCCGTTAAGCCGTAGCTTTGCCAAGGACGAATCTGACGATCAGCTGCGCCAGGGCAGCGATTACCAGACCGACCAAGGCATAGATGATCGTACTTTTGGCACTGGCTATCGATGAGCTGTCACCGCCGGAGGTGACGTACTTAAGACCGCCAACGATGATCATGATGACGGCCGCCAGACCGACGATGATACTCAAGATTGAGATTACTGTGGAAATGACCTTCGACAGGCCTTGGCCATTGTCACTACAGGCGCCGCCGCCAGCCGTAATCCCTTCACAGACAGCGCTTTTCGCGCCACCGGCGGCACCCTGGGCATATGCCGGCACAGCTGCAGCACCGGCCAATCCGAGTGATAGGGCGATGGCTGCGGCGATCAGTTTCAGTTTGTTACGCATGAGATTCCTCCGTGATGTTTCTAAGACTTATAATTTTTATAGTTTTCCTATGACAAACGTGACGATCGGCCGGGCAAGTGCAGCGATCACCAAACCAATCAGTGCGGCGATGATCGTACTTTTGGCACTGGCTATCGATGAGCTGTCACCACCGGATGTGACGTACTTAAGACCGCCAATGATGATGAAGATGACCGACACGACACCAGCCACGATAGCCAGGATAGTGGTGATACTGATGATAGCTCCACTGGGACCGGCAATCGGGTCAGCGCCATTACCTTTACCTTGACAGATAGCCGAATTACCACCGCCGCCGTTACAAGCAGCACCATACGGATCTACAGCTGATGCCGGCGCGGCCATCATGAGCGTCGCCGTTAGAGTGGCGATGCCGATTCCAATGCCGGCGATAATCAAGCGTAGCAAGCGCGCGAAAGACAATGACATATCAGGCAACCCTTCCGAATACGAAACTGACGATTGTGACCGCGAAAATGGACAAGGCAAGTCCGACCAAGGCATAGATGATGGTGCCCTTAGCCTTGGATATGGCGCCTGGGTCACCCTGCGAGCTGGCGTACTTAATGCCACCGATGACGACCATCATCACGGCGATGGCGCCAGTGATGACGAATACGATGTTCAGCAGGTTCTGAATCTGCCCTTGATTAGCCTGGGCTTGTGGCAGTGAGCTGGTGTCAATCTGCTGCTGTGCCAGGTATACGAAAATCCGTTCCATCTTCTATATCTTTCCGATCAGTTAACCCGACTACCGATGAAGCTGACGATAGCCACCGCCAGGGCAGCGATGATCATACCGACCAACGCGTTTATGATAGTACCCTTGGCTTCGGAGACCTTATCAGGCTCACCTTGGCTGACGACATACTTTATAGCCCCGAAAACCACATACCCGATAGCTACGAGACCGATGATACGTAGCAGTATATCGACCACAGCCAAGCCGATCAGCGGGATGTGCTTCATGAAGTCGAACTCGCGGCCACAGACGTAGTCATACCAATGAGGAAAGCCCAGGAACGACGAGCCGCCGCAGGGAATGACCGCGGTGTTCTTCATCCACGGTAGATTGTTGATAAGTGTCTGAAACATACTATGAGATTCCTATTTTTATTATCCCGTGTTACGGAGTACCGTTGATACCGCCAGGAATGATCCAGTTCATGAACGCCAGGAAGAAGAAGTAGGCCAGCAGGATGAATATAGCTTTGACGATACGCTGTTTGGCAGCTGAAACTTTCTGCGGACTATCGGCAGAGCTAGCGTACTGGATGCCGCCGATGATGATTGAGATGGTCACGCCGATGCCTACCAGGGCAGATACGATTTTGATGGCCGGATTGATGTAGGCCTGGAAGATACACGAGCCTTGCGGACAAACGGACGCGCACGTCTTCTGTTCGGGGAGTGCGGGGGCGGAACCCTGCGCAGGCTGTGCCTCTTTAGTGCTTTCGGGACACTTCAGCGGATCATTGGCGGCCTGAGCTTCGACAACCGGAAATACGTTGCCGGTACCCGTGAAAGAACTAGCTGCTGCCACAAGCGGTGTAGCAAGCACGGTCATTATTAATAGAGCAGGAACGGCGCGAACAACGGCACGCAGCCACTTTATATTTAAATCTGTTCGTTTGATGCGCATATGATTATGATGCCTTTATAGTCATGACTATACTATCGTTCGGCGACGGCGACAATGGCATCGTCGGTTTATGTTTCGCAGTAGCGGAATCGGTGAAGTGTTTGCTATGATGACTATGAGTAAAAGAAATGACAGGTATGAAGTCTCTTAGGTGGAAAGCGTTGACTGCGGTCTTCGTATTGGCAACGCTGTTGGTTCCTGCGATGAGCTTCCTGCCACTGCTGTATGAATCTTCTGCCGTGTACGCTCAGGATAAGCCAACATGCCCCGATCCTTTAGCTACATACGATGAACCGAGCAACAAATGTACGAAGCCCCGCCCAACCAATCCAAGGACTGGTGGTCCTGACGCATGCGCCGCGCCATTTAAAGCACGCGATCTCCTTACCTGCGAAGCCGATCCGGTAGTAGTCCCGGGGAACGCACCAGAAACCGGAACCGGAAGTATTAAGTGCCAAGAAAACTTCACACCCAATGGGGAAGGTAAGTGCGTTGGCCAGAAGGTCAACGGAAAATGTCCTACCGGCAGCGAGGAAGACCCCGCAAACGGCAACCAATGTATCGCCAATCCCGAAGATGGCGCAGAAGACGATGATTGTCCGGTTCCCAAGAATCAGGAATTTCGCTGGCTGTACTGTCCAGTATTCACTAGCCTAGGTCTGTTAACCAACACCATCGATTCCTTTATAAATGAGTACCTATCTACTGGTAACATGATCTATGGCAGCAAAAATGAAAACGGCTACAAGCAGGCGTGGCAAACATTCCGCAACTTCGGCATAGCCCTGGTCATTATTGCCGGACTAGTCATGCTGGTCAGCGAAGCCTTCGGCCTTGAATTCATCGATGCCTACACGGTGCGTAAAGTGTTGCCACGGCTATTGATAGCCGTGGTGGGCATATCGTTGTCCTGGGAACTGTGCAAATTCCTGGTCACATTCTTCGATACGCTCGGGAGGGCAGCGGGCAGCATCATATATACATCGTTCGGCGTGGGTGAAGACGGCATAGCGCTGTGGGCGTTGTTCACGGCAAACATGTTCGCCATCGGTGGTGCGGCTCGTCACCGACGATCGTGATGGCGCCCGTGTAGCCCTTCGCCCGCAGTGTCTCTGCGGCTCGCAGGCCGCCGAGACCCGCCCCGACGATGACGACGCCCATGGGCCTACTCGACCGTGATGGCCTGCATGGGGCAGACGTCTGCTGCGCTCTCCACTGCCTCGCGACGGCTGTCGTCCGCCTCGGTCGAGTAGAC
>JALQUD010000085.1 GCA_023268595.1 Candidatus Saccharimonadia bacterium | reverse complement strand
AGACTGCGGTAGCTATTCGGCTGGTGGTTCAGGAAACTCAGCGGCTTACCGGTACATCATCGATACCAGCCGCAACGGCAAGGGTCCCGCTCAGGGCAGTGCCGAATCTTGGTGCAATCCGTCGTCAGGGCGGGGCCTGGTAAGCGTCCATCAACCAGTCCGGACCAGGGTGCTAACAATGATGCTTATCTTTGGGTCAAGACCGTCGGCGAATCGGACGGTACCTGCAATGGCGGTCCGGCTGCCGGGCAGTGATATCCTGCCTACGCCCAGATGCTGATTGATAATGCCGTGTACTAGTCAGCCGGCTTAGCCACGTAGGTCGCTATTAATGATATCGGCGATCATAGCGGCCACCTCGTGCCGTGGAGCCAAGCCATCGATGACTTCAAAGCGTCCACGGTCTGCACGGGCTTGCTCGAGATAGCCGTGGCGGACGCGGCCGTGGAAGGATAGTTGCTCATCGTCAAAGATCTGCTGTGCTTCGCCGCGTGCTGTCATGCGCTCCACGGCGACTTCTGCCGGCACATCAAGCACGAATATCTTCTCGGGAATGGCGCCATGGGCTGCATTGACCGCCGCCTTGGCGACCAACTCATGGTCGAGACCTTCGCCATATGCCTGATAAGCCACGGTGCATGGATAGTACCGGTCGGTGATAGTGACATCGTTCTGCCGCAGGCTAGGAATTATCTGGCGGTCGATGATCTGGCGGCGTGCGGCAAGTATCAGATGCATCCTGGCTTCAGAGCTTAAATCGGTGCCATGAAGCACTCGGTCGAGTTTGGCACTTTCCGGGTCGGATGTCCGGTCGTGGAAGCTGGCATTCGACAAGTCTTGCTCACCCAGCAAGACGCGGGCTCCGGCTATGGCCGTAGATTTGCCCGAGCCTGACAAGCCGACGACTGACGCCAGATAAGCATGTGGATATGTTTCTGACATGCACAGATTATAGCAGCAATTGCAAATAAGTATTATTAATTAGAGTGTTGATATATACTAGCAGTTTCCTAAATTCACTATGAAAATAGTGCGCTTGGGAAACTGCCAGGGAAAAGAGATTGGACGAGAGCAAAATGCACTCAAGTCTTTTCTCTCCTCCCTGGAAGTTCTCTGTTGCTGTACTAGCCGGTGTGGCAGCATCGCCGGTCGTATCTGGTCTCGCGTCCACCCCTGTAGGCGACAGCGTTCTGGATATGCCGTGGTAGGCAACAGAGGAAGACCCGAGGGTCATCGCACCGCTTCCAGTCGTCACCGACCAGCTGCTCGAACCGGTAATTCCAGTACATATCGCCGCTGTCAGCTGACCCCGACGCGATGGAATCGCAGACCTTGCCGAAGCGAAGGTACTTGGGGTGTTCGGCCGAGAGGTCGGAGATGTCCTGGCCCTGCCAGACCACGCCGGAGGCGTCCTGGCCGTAGTTGCTGCCGGAACGCATGAGGCGGTAGGTGGGGCGGTTGGCGATCCGCTCGACGATACTGTCGTAGTGGTAGGTGAACGTCCATTTGCCGACTTTCTCTCCCTTGGCGTTGCGGCCACGGGTGAAGACCAGTTTCTCACCTGCTTTCGGCTTGAGAATGGTGTAGATCTCGCCCCTATGCGTGGCTCCAGTTCTGAACCAGAACTCCGGCTCTTCGTCGCCATCACGCAGGAAGTAACCAGAGTCGTGGTGGAAAAACAGCTCCTCTACGGTCGGATTGCCGTTATCATCCACAACGGTTACGAAACCAAACTTCTTGGTTTCGTTGAAAAACTTCACGATACCGTGCTCGAAGATGTCCATGCTCACTCCTGACGATGGGTGTTTTCTCCGTTAGGGAACGGTATACATAAACCTATTGCTTATGTTCATTGATCCCTAGCGGAGAATTGGCGTGGCAGACAGAGAACTTGTGAATGTACTTCTTCCGAAGTTTTACAATTATAACATAATAAATTTATTTTGTCTATAAACTAAAAACTAAGTTACACGTGAACATGACGGATGTATAAAAAAGTCCGAACCTTGCGATTCAGACTGTCTCAATTCTCTAATCCATTAGAAATGGTACACCCGGCAGGATTCGAACCTGCGACCTTTGGTACCGGAAACCAACGCTCTATCCAGCTGAGCTACGGGTGCATATTTTTCTACCAGGATAAAGTGCTGCTTAATTGTATGCCTGGCTCCTGTGCGGATAGAGCTGGACAGTTATATTGCCGGCTTCGCCAGCGCCAGCTGAGCTACGGGTGCATACGTCATCTAGGACGCTATTAAATGTACCAGATTAGGGGTCGTGGCGCCAGAGGTGCATCGCTGGTCGTGCTGTGATCTAAGTTCGGAGCGTTGCTTGTCAAATGGTCTTGCCAACTTTTGCAGCTTGTCTTATGCTTATGGTAATAGATAAAAACAAATATCTACGGCATTAAGTCAAATCATAGAAAGGACATGTATGCCTAGCAAAGCAGCGCCGCGCGCCCGTAAGACCACGGCAGCGCGGCATTCGGTGACCCGCCGGAAAACTACTACCACTAAGAAAACGGCTAAACAGCCGTCTAAACTGGCCTGGCATTCCCATCTGCGCAATCTGCGTGGTTTTGCCACCCGCAAACCGCTGATGTTCGTCGTCGGTTTTGCCGCCATCGGTCTGATGATCATGTCGGTCAGCCATGCCGAAACCGCTCCGCCGACCGGTGCGGTCGTCAACATGAACGGCATGTGTATGACCGTCAAGGGAGGCTCGACGACCAATGGTACACCGGTCCAGCTCAATACCTGTAACCGTAGTGTCTCGCAGACCTGGTCGTTGCCGGGTGACGGCACTATCCGTAACCAAAGCAAATGTCTGGACACAGCCAGCAGCTCGACCAAGAACGGTGCCAAGCTGGCACTGAACACGTGTAACACCAAAACTGCGACCCAGAAATGGACCTGGACGACCACTACCGGCACCACGACGATCAAGAACAACGCCAACAAACTGTGCGTTGATAATACCGGACTCAAGAAGACTGAGGGCAACCCGCTGCAGGTCTACTCCTGTTGGAACACTGACGCCCAGAAGTGGACCATGCCACAGCTGAACGTCCAGCCGACGCCGCCAGCCCCGGCCCCTGCACCGACTCCGACGCCGACCACACCGGAACCAACCCCTACGCCAACGCCGACACCGGGCACTGGCAGTACGTCCGGTGAAGCGATGCCGGTCGGTGACCTGCAGGGCTGGAAACAGATTTTCGCTGACGACTTCACGGTCGATGCTCCCACCGGTTCGTGGGCTACCACTGACGCCAGCAAGGTCGTCTACACCGGAGACAAAGGTGGCAAATGGACGGTCTACCCTGACGGATGGTCGTCTACCTACACCAGCGGCAAGCCAGGTTATCAGCCGGGCCAGGTGCTGAGCGTCCATGACGGTTATCTGGACTTCTACCTGCACTCGGTCAATGGTTACCCGTCGGGTGCCAACCCATCACCACTGATCGGCGGCACCACGCCTAACCAGACGTACGGCCGCTATGCTGCCCGCATCAAGTCGGACACTATCAGCAACTATCACGCCGCCTGGCTGCTCTGGCCGATCAAGGATGCTGATGGTGGCTGTGCCGAAAGCGACTTCCCTGAAGGTGATCTGAACAGTACCGTCAGCGCCTTTGCCCACAACTCGACCAACTGTAGCGACTACCGTACGCAGAACGCCTTTCCGACCAACACCCGCTTTGACAGCGGCTGGCACACCTACGTCCAGGAATGGGGTCCAGGCTTCCGTAAGTACTACATCGATGGCAATCTGATCGGTACCTCGACTACCCGCGTATGGAGCCAGCCGGCCCGCTGGCAGCTCCAGGTCGAGCCCAATAGCAATAGTGGCACGACGAGCGGACACTTCCAGGTCGACTGGGTGACTGCTTACTCTTACAACCCGTAATTAACTTACGGACGCACATCTGAAAGGACGGAACATGGTTTCCGTCCTTTTCGTATTACTTGCTCTGGCGACGCTTGGCGACGTTGCGGTACAGTGGCTTGAGCCGGTGGTTGTTACTGAGTTTGTCCTCATGCCGGTCCAGGAAGTCCCAATACATGTCGGTCCATTCCGACTCTTTGGCGGCCTTGGCGGTGGGCCACCAGCCGCCCATCTTCTGAAGGTAGTTGCTGCCGGAAACATATGGCTTGCTGGCAAAACCAGCCTGGTCCAGGCCGCCGTCAGCATATTGGCTCATACCGATGACATTCGGTACCATCACCCAATCGTACGCATCGACGTACATGGCCATGAACCATCGGTACGCTTGCTGTGGTGAATATCCGGCCAGCAGCATGTAATTGCCAAAGACCATCAGGCGTTCGATGTGGTGACTGTATCCATAGCGACGCAACCGTTCCAACGCGTCCTGCAGGGGTGGTTCCGGCGCATTATCAAGCTGCCACCACCAGTCGGGCAGTTTCTTTCGCT
>JALQUD010000084.1 GCA_023268595.1 Candidatus Saccharimonadia bacterium | reverse complement strand
CAATCGGATATGAAGAGCGGCGGCAGTGGCGGTATCGGTATGGGCACGTTCGTCAAGGCACTGTGGGAACCGCCGGAGCCGTCGACCGGGGCGGCACCCAAGCTGGCTGACCATGAGCAGATCAGGGTGTCGGCATCGGAAGAAAAAAGTCAGAAACTGGCTTTCGAATGTAGCGTGCGCATCGTGTACCGGGGCAATGTCACCCAACCGGTGGCGCAGTTGCGGATCCAGTCGATCATTGCCAGTTATAAGCAGTTCAATACGACCTATCTGAACGGTTTTGAACCGCGACGGGTGTCCTCTGATCCGACGACGTTCTATCTGTACCAGCTGCGCGGCCACAACAAACAGGGTTACAACCTGAACATCGAAGAGATCGCCACGCTGTACCACCTGCCGCACACCAACGTGGAAACGCCGTTCATCCTGTGGGCGACCAGCCAGACCGCCGAGCCGCCGGCCAATCTGCCGATTGTCACCGCCGAGCCTGACCCGGAACTGAGTCCGATCGCTACCACGAATTTCCGTGGTCATAACACGGCTTTCGGGTTGCGCCGCATCGACCGTAGCCGGCATCTGTATATCATCGGTCAGACCGGTGTCGGTAAATCCGGTATGTTGGAACTGCTGACGATTTCTGATATCTACAGTCCGTATGGTTTCGCGGTCATTGACCCGCACGGTGATTACGCCCAGAACGTGCTTGACCGCATCCCGGCCGAGCGGGCCCAGGACGTGCTGTATTTCAACCCGGCCGACGTCGACTTTCCAATGGCTTTTAACCCGATGGAAGTGACCGACCCTAAGCTCAAGACACACACCGCTTCGGAGCTGATCGGGGTACTTAAGCGTATGTTCGAATCGTGGGGTCCGCGTCTGGAATACATCCTGCGGTATTGTCTGCTGGCGCTGCTTGATTATCCTGATGCTACGATGCTCGACATCACGCGCATGCTGACTGACAAAAAGTTCCGCAATGACGTGCTCAAAGTCGTGGAAGACCCGGTGGTGCGCAACTTCTGGCAGATCGAGTTCGCCAGCTGGAACGATAAGTTCGCCGCCGAGGCGGTAGCGCCGGTCTTGAACAAGGTCGGCGCCTTCACGGCCAACCCGTTGGTGCGTAACATCATCGGCCAGCCGAAGTCGGCGTTCAACATTCGTCAGATCATGGACGAACGCAAGATCCTGATAGTCAACCTGTCCCGCGGTCTGGTCGGTGAAGACAATGCCGCCTTGCTTGGTGCGTTGCTGGTTACTAAAGTCCAGTTGGCTGCCATGAGCCGGGCCGACATACCGGCCGACCAGCGTTCGCCGTTCTATTTGTACGTGGACGAATTCCAGAACTTCGCGACCGACTCGTTCGCGACCATCCTATCCGAGGCCCGTAAATATGCCCTGAACCTGACGGTTGCCAACCAGTACACCGCCCAGATGGCGCCCGAGGTCAAAGATGCGGTATTCGGTAACGTCGGTTCGATCATCGCCTTCCGCATGGGTGCCGATGACGGCCGGGTGATGATGAAGTACTTCGAACCACGCTTCCTGGAATATGACCTGGTGCACATGCACAACCGTAACTTCGTGATCACCCAGACGATCGGTGGCGAGAAGGTGCCGGCGTTCTCGGCGGTGTCGCTCAACCTGCCGACACCTGAAGGCAGCCAGACAGAAGCGATCATCACCCGCAGCCGGGCGACATATGCCTCGTCGCGTGCCTTCGTGGAAGCTTACGTTGGTGAGCGCTATCTTGATGAGGGTAAGAAGCAGGCTTTGCCGGCGCAATCGCAACCTAAGGCGGGTAAGCCGCCGCTCAGCAAGCCGGATAAACGACAGGACAGGGATAACCGTAACGATAAGAATGCTAGGCAAGACCAACGTCAGGCCAAGCCTGGTAGGCAGGAACGTCCGGAGAAGGCTGCGGACCGGGTAGATGACGCTAGAATGCCGTCACCGTCACAGGCGGCTGCGGTTCCGGCTTCGGCCCCGGTGCAGAGCCCGGCCAGGCGCGGCGGACCGGAAGCCGCACCGGCCATGCCGGCGTACGATCCGGAAACGCTTACCCACGACCAAGCTTCGACTGAAATTAAGCGGCCGGTCGCGGCCGGTACCGGTAAGACCGACTCCCCGAAGCCGAAACCGGCTCAGGGTGCCAAACCGTCGGTCTCGACACTCGCCAAAGCCGTTATCGAAGCGGCGTTCGAGGGTAGGCCTGAACCGCTTCCAAGCAAAGGTGCGGATGATGCGGCTGCCACTACCGCGGAACCAGCCAAGCCTAAGCGCAAACGCGCCAGGCGCCGGCGCCGCAAGCCGGCAGCCGAAGGGCAGGCAACGCCAGCATCTGACCATCGGCCACGGCAATCTGAAGCCGATAACCGATCGCCGGCAGCGCGTCAGCCCGAGCCGGTCAAGCAGGCTGAGCGTCCCGACAAACGGCCAGGCAATACCGGAACGCTCGAAGGCAGTGGCACGCTCAATCTGCATTAAATGATAAACGCTGAGCGGTTTGTCGGCAGGCTACGGCTGGACTATACTTAAAAGTCAGATGGCTGCCAGCTCAGAAGATACGGAAACCGGCACAGACCTCCCGGATATGACCGGTGTGGCCTCGTCCAGGGCTGTCCGCAAAAAGGACGGCCGTATAAAAGGCGGCCGCATCAAGGGTGGCGTGGCCAAGAAAATGCTGAAGCGTGTGCCCATCGGCAACGTGGCGGTCCTGTTGGTAGCTACGGCGCTCATCGGCCAGGGCCTTGGCTTCCTGCGTACCAAGCTGATCAACGCTAACTTCAGCGATCCCGGGCCTAACAATGCCGGTGTATACTTCGCTGCCTTCAACATTCCTGACCTGTTCTTTTATGTGATTGCTGCCGGAGCATTGGGTGTGACGGTCATCCCGTATCTGTCCGACCGTCTACATAAGAATGACCGTCGCGGTATGTGGGAGCTGTCCAACAGCATCCTGAACCTGCTTGGCCTGCTGACACTGGTGGTCGGCGTGATCATCTTCATCTTTGCTGAGCCGCTATTGGAACACGTGGTGGCTCCCGGCCTGACCGCCGAGCAGCATGACCGGGCGGCGTTGCTGATGCGTTTTCTGGCGCTGAACCCGTTCTTCTTCACGGTGTCGGGTATCTTATCAAGTGCCCAGCAGACGTTGGGACGGTTCTTTTTCTTCGCGGTGGCACCGTTGTTCTATAACCTGTCGATCGTGGCAAGCATCTACATTTTCAAGGACAGTTCACTTGGTATCGTCGGTCTTGGCATCGGCGCATTCGTGGGGGCGATACTGCAGGTGATAGTGGTGGCGCTTGGGCTATTTGGCACGACTTTCCACTGGAGACCGGTCATCGCCTGGAAGAGTCCGGATTTCCGTACCATGCTGCGCCAGCTGCCGCCGCGCTCATTGGACCAGGGCATGGACCAGCTACAGAGTCTGGTGGAGACCAACTTCGCCTCACGCATCGCCGGCGCCATCGGTATCAGTAACTATACCAACGCCTATGTGCTGCACACCGCGCCGATCCTGCTGCTCGGTACGGCCATTTCCACGGCAGCTTTCCCGCGCCTGAACCAACGGTTAAGCCAGGGGCGGACCGACCTATTCCGCAAGGACTTCCTGAAGGTCTTGCGGGCTATAATCTGGCTGACCATGCCGGTGGTGGTCATATGTTATTTCGGTCGTGGCTACCTGGCGCGTATCATCTTTTCCAACGATGCGCCGGACATCGCCCTGATCTTCGGCTTCCTGTCAGTGGCTATCCTGTTCCGCACCATCTATACCATCGTGTCACGCTGGTTTTACGCGCAGAAAGACAGTAAGACGCCGCTCTTCGTGTCCATATTCACTATCGGCCTGAACGTCGTGCTGGCATATACGTTGTCGCGTCCGACGGCCTACGGCGTGGCCGGGCTGGCCCTGGCGCAGTCCATCGTGGCGGCCATAGAAGTCTTCGTGCTGGGGACGATCATGCTGGTCCGTGACCGTAAACTGTTCGACATGGATTTCCTGAACGGCTGCATACGTATCGTCTCGGTGACCGGTTTCACGACGTTCGCGGCTTCGGTCGTCACGGCGCTGTACCCGTTGGCTTCCGGCGATGGCGGTACCACGGTGTTCGCCAAGCTGGTAGCCATCACGGTGGTGGCGGCGGGTGTACACATCGGACTGTCGGTACTGTTCGGCCTGGAAGAGTCGCGTCCGGTCATCCGGCGGCTCAAGACCATTATCCTGAAGCCCATCAAGATGTCGTAGCGGCTAGCCGGCCTGTACGACCTCTGTTATTTCTGGTATAGTTAGTGTCTAATGACTGACAAGCAACCGTCCCCGCAGGACCACATCCGTAACTTCTGTATCATCGCGCACATCGACCATGGCAAATCGACCTTGGCCGACCGTCTGCTGGAGATGACCGGCACGGTTGAAAAGCGGGCCATGAAAGCCCAGCTGCTCGACAAGATGGACCTGGAGCGCGAAAAGGGGATTACCATC
>JALQUD010000083.1 GCA_023268595.1 Candidatus Saccharimonadia bacterium | reverse complement strand
GATATCGGTGAAGTCACCAGTGACATGATCTATTTCGCCGTCGGCAGCATGAACCTGGCCGGCGGGGCCATGGTCACCGCCAGCCATAACCCAGGCATCTATAACGGCATCAAACTGTGCCGCGAGGAAGCCAAGCCGGTCGGCATCGAGGGTGGACTGGCCGATGTCCGCGACGCAGCGCTTTCCGGCACGTTCAGACCGGCCGCCGAGGCGGCAGGGATAGTTACCGGCCGCGATATCGCCGAGGACTGGGTCAGCCACACGCTATCCTTCATCGACCCTACCAAGCTGACCCCGCTCAAGATCGCCGTCGACGCTGGCAACGGCATGGCCGGTAAGATCTTCCCTGAACTGGAGCCTTACGTGCCGTGGGAAGTCACCGAGATGTACTTCGAGCTGGACGGCACCTTCCCGAACCATGAGGCCAACCCGCTGAAGTTCGAGACGCTCGAAGACCTCATCAAAGTCATCCGCGACAACAAGCTTGACGGCGGTATCGCCTTCGACGGTGACGGTGACCGGGCATTCCTGGTCGACGAGACCGGTACGGTCGTACCCGGCAATGTCATGAATGCCATGCTGGCCGAGTATTTCCTGAAATTGCACCCAGGCTCAGCCATCCTGTACGACCTGCGCCTGAGCCATTCGGTACCGGCTATCATCACCGAGAACGGCGGCGAACCGGTCCGTACCCGCGTCGGCCACTCCTTCATCAAGGCCATCATGCGCGAAAAGAACGCACCGTTCGGCGGTGAGCTGTCCGGCCACTACTACTTCCGCGACAACTTTTACGCCGACTCCGGCCTGATCGCGGCCGTCATCGGCCTGTACGTCGCCGGCCTGAGCGGCAAGAAGCTGTCCGAGCTGCGCCAGCACTACACACGCTTCTCCAACATCCCCGAGACAAACTTCGAGGTCGACGACAAGGACGCCGTCTTTGCCCGCCTGCGCGAACGCTACGCCGACCAACAAACCGACGAACTTGACGGTCTGACGGTCGACTTCGGCAACAACAAGTGGTTCAACGTCCGCGCCAGCAATACCGAGCCGGTCATCCGTCTGAACGCCGAGGCCAACAACCAGCAGGAGCTGGACGCACTGGTCCGCGAAGTCCTGCCGGTCATCCACGACGAGGCGTAGCGTCATGCCAGAGCGTATACTCGTCACCGGCGGCGCCGGCTATATCGGTTCCCACACCATCATCGGACTACAGGAGGCCGGTTATGACGTGGTCGTGGTCGACAACCTATCCAACAGTAATCCCGAGTCGCTCAAGCGAGTCGAACAAATCACTGGCAAGCAGGTCGAATTCCACGGCTTCGACCTGCAAGACCGCCAGCAGCTGGATGCCCTGGTCCAGGCTAACCGGATTGACGCCGTCATCCACTTCGCCGGCCTCAAGGCGGTCGGCGAGTCGACCGCGAAACCGTTGCTTTACTATGGTAACAACCTGGGTTCGACGCTCAGCCTGTTGGAAACCATGCGCAAGCATGATGTCAATAAGCTGGTTTTCAGCTCTTCTGCCACGGTCTACGGAGACCCGCGAACGCTACCCATCACCGAAGATATGCCCCGCAGCGCCACTAATCCTTACGGCCACACCAAATTGATGATCGAGCAGATGCTGGAAGACATGTCAAAGACCAGCGATGGCTGGAATATCACGTCTTTGCGGTATTTCAATCCCATCGGCGCGCATCCGTCCGGCTCTATCGGCGAGGACCCCAACGGCATCCCGAATAACCTCCTGCCGTACGTCTGCCAAGTGGCAACCGGTCGTCGCGACAAGCTGACAGTCTTCGGCGATGATTATGCTACGCCGGACGGTACCGGGGTTCGGGACTACATCCACGTCATGGACCTGGCAGCGGCGCACCTGGCTGCGCTCCAACATCTGGACCACCCTGGCACCTACAAGGCGTACAACATCGGTACCGGCGCCGGCACATCAGTACTGGAACTCGTGAAAGCGTTTGAAGAAGCCTCCGGCGTGACCATTCCGTACCAGATCGCCGACCGTCGTCCAGGCGATATCGACAGTTGTTACGCCGACGTCTCGCTGGCCGCCCGTGAGCTAGACTGGAAGGCCGAACGCTCAGTAACCGACGGCTGTGCCGACTCGTGGCGCTGGCAATCGCAGAACCCGCACGGCTACGCAGACAGAACCTGACGGACCGTTGTAAACCTGTGCAGTGTTGAGTTTTCTACATATAACAACGGACAAGCATAAAAACTTGTTTTACAATCATCAGTACAAATAGTCATCGCCTTTAATACACCAGGGAGCATCTGAGCATGAAACTACTCGTTACCGGCGGTGCCGGCTTCATCGGCGCCAACTTCGTCCACTACACCGTCAAACACAAGCCCGAGCATCAAGTAACCGTCATCGATAAGCTGACCTATGCTGGCAACCCCGAGAACCTGACCCCCGTCATGGATAAGATCAACTTCGTGACCGGTGACATCTGCGACGAGGAACTGCTCGACAAGCTAGTGGCCGACTGCGACATCGTAGTCCACTTCGCCGCCGAGAGCCACAACGACAACTCGCTGCGCAACCCTTGGCCGTTCGTAGAGACGAACATTATCGGCACCTACCGCATCCTGGAGGCCGTCCGTAAGCACGGCAAACGCCTGCACCATATCAGCACCGACGAGGTATTTGGCGACCTGGAACTCGACGACCCGAACCGCTTCACCGAAGACACCGCCTATAACCCGTCCAGCCCCTACTCTTCCACCAAAGCCGGTTCAGACCACTTAGTCCGGGCTTGGATCCGCAGCTTTGGCATCAAGGCCACCATCAGCAATTGCTCCAACAACTACGGCCCCTACCAGCACATCGAAAAGATGATTCCCCGTCAGATCACCAATATCCTAAGCGACATCAAGCCTAAGCTGTATGGCACCGGCGAACAGGTCCGTGACTGGATCCACGTGGACGACCACAACTCGGCCGTGCACCTGATCCTGGAAAAAGGTAAAATCGGCGACACATACATCGTCGGCGCCGATAACGACCACACTAACAATAAGATGGTCTTCGAAATGATCCTAGAGGTCATGGGCAAGCCAAAAGACTGGCTAGACCATGTCAACGACCGTCCTGGCCACGACATGCGCTACGCCATGGATTCCAGCAAGCTGCGCCGCGAACTTGGCTGGCAGCCGCAATACACCGACAACAACGGCATGATGGATGGCCTACGCCAGACCGTCGCCTGGTACGACCAGCACCGTGAATGGTGGCAAGCCGACAAGTCAGCCGTCGAAGCCGCCTACGCCAAGCAGGGCCAGTAAGCCAATGGTCGCCTGGCAGACCAAGTCCAGCTCGGTCGTCTACCGCAACCCGTGGTTCAGCGTACGCGAAGACGAGATCGTCAACCACAATGGCACGCCTCAGACCTATTCGGTCATCGACCTAGCATCACCATCGGTATTCATCGCAGCCCTCAATAGCAAAGGCGAGATACTGATGCAACGTGAGTTTCGCTACACTATCGGTCGGGACGTCTGGGGTATTCCGGCCGGTCACTCCGACGGTGAAGACCTATTGTCGGCCGCCAAACGTGAACTGCTCGAAGAAACCGGCATGACCAGTAGCGACTGGACCGAATTACCGGAAATGTTCGCCATGGTTGGTATAGGCAACTGTCCGTCGCGTGCTTATATAGCCCGTGACGTCAAACTGGTTACCGATGAGCGCGATCCGGAAGAACCGATTGGCGAACAGAAGTTCGTAGCTATCGGCGAGGTCGATGCCATGGTTCGCCGCGGTGAAATAGCTAGCGGCGCCGTTATCGCCTGCCTGTATCAGGTCCGTTTAGCCCTTGCTGGCGATTCCCTGATACACTAAGGGTACGCAAGGAGATATTACAGCTACTATGTCAGAATTCAACCCAGCCGGCTATGATGAACTACGCGTCCACGAGACGAATATCCCCGGCTTTTACGAGATAGACCTGGATGTCCGCGGCGACAACCGTGGCTGGTTCAAGGAGAACTACCAGAAGGAAAAGCTCGAAGCCCTGGGCTTGCCGGCTTTCGATATCGTGCAGAACAATTTTTCATACAACGTGGAACGCGGCGTCACCCGTGGCCTGCATGCCGAACCATGGGAAAAGTATGTCTCGGTAGCCAATGGTAGCGTGTTCGGCGCCTGGGTCGACCTGCGCCAAGGCTCGTCATTCGGTCAGACGCTGACCATCGAGATCAATCCTGGCAAAGCGGTCTTCGTACCCCGCGGCGTCGCCAACGGCTACCAGACCCTCGACGAGAACGTGGTTTACACGTACTTAGTCAACGCCCACTGGTCGCCAGAGGCCAAGTATACGTTCGTCAACGCCTTCGACCCGGCCCTCGGCATTGCATGGCCCATCAGCCAGGCTGAAGCCATCACGTCCGAAAAAGACGACAACCATCCCCTATTAGCTGATGTAATACCCATGGAGGTTTAGAGAATGGATAACAATACGATAGTAATTATTGGCTCTAAAGGACAATTAGGTACGGCTTTG
>JALQUD010000082.1 GCA_023268595.1 Candidatus Saccharimonadia bacterium | reverse complement strand
CATGAGCGGCAGCTTCCAGACCCTTACGGAGCAGCATCGGGTTGTGGCCGGCTGCGATCAATTTGTTAGCCTCGTTGAGGATGTGGTAGGTCAGGACGGTCACGGTCGTAGTACCGTCACCAGCCACATCGTTCATCTTGTTGGCAGCCTGCTTGATCAGCTCAGCGCCAACCTTGTAGCCCAAAGTCTCGTCATCAACGTCAGCGATCTCCACACCCTTGGCTACGGTCACACCGTCATGCGTGACGGTCGGGTTGCCATAGCTCTTACTAATGACGACGTTGCGACCTTTTGGTCCCATGGTCGTCTTGACGGCTTCATACAGGATGCGGGCGCCTTCCAGCACGCGGCGGCGGGCGTCATCATCATAAAATACTTTCTTTGCCATAGGTCAGATTCCTCCAGGTTCGGTTGTTATGCGACAGTCGCGAGGACGTCTTCTTCTTTGACTAAAATGTATTCGGTCCCATCCAGTTTGACCTCAGTCGTGCTGTAGGACTTGTACAGGATGCGGTCCCCGACCTTCACGGTCATGGCAATGCGCTCGTTGTCGTCACCGACCTTGCCCGGACCGACCGCGACGACTTCGGCGGTCTTGGGCTTCTCCTGGGCGTTGTCCGGCAGGTACAAGCCGGATGCGGTCTTGGCGGCAGCTTTCTCAACCTTTGCAACGACGTAATCAGCAAGCGGTTTGATAGGTACGCTCATGTATCCTCCTTGTAATAATGAAATGGTTATAACGATTATCTGGGCGGCTTACGATGAACTTATAATCGTTCAATCGTCCGGTCAGCGCGCTAGCACTCACTATAGAAGACTGCTAATTTTTCTGTCAAGCCTGATGGACTACAGATGTAACGAGTATGTTGCTAAACTTAGGTTTATGACTAACACCGAAGAATATCTCGCGGCTATCAAACCCGAACAACAAACCGAAATCCGCCGGCTGATGGAGGTGGTACGATGGCATGTGCCGACTGCCGAGGAAGGTTTCGCCTACGGCATGCCAGCCTTTAAATATGAAGGCAAGCCTCTGGTCTACTTCGGTGCATTCAAGGACCACATGAGCATCTTCCCCACTTCTGCGCCCCTGGACGATCCGGATCTTAGCCGGTTACTCGACGGATTCGAGGTATCAAAAGGCACGGTCAAATTCACATTGGACAAACCAGTGCCAGATGCGACCGTCATTGCCCTGCTCGACCACCGTATCGCCGCCATACAAGCCCATCGTTGATACGCCGATGGTGCTACAATCAGGCATATGAGTCAGAACAACCCAACACCCGCAACCCTTATCGGCGTGCCGCTCGACCTTGGTGCCGAAAACCTTGGCGTGGACATCGGTCCGGACGCTTTCCGCTATCAAAAGATCATCCAGAAACTGACCGGTGCCGGCTTTGACATCAATGATGCCGGTAACGTGACCGTCAAGGAGCGTAAGGACGCCCAGGTGGGTGATGATCCCCGGCTCAAATACTGCGACGAGATCATCACCGTGAGCGAACAGACCGCCCAACTCACCGAAGAAGCCGTCAGCACCGGCTGCAAGGCCATAACCATCGGCGGCGACCACTCACTTACGCTTGGCGCTTTTGCCGGCGCATCAGCAGCCGTCAACGGCGACATCGGCCTGATCTACTTTGACGCCCACGGCGACATGAACACCGACGAGACCACTCTGAGCGGCAATATCCACGGTATGCACGTGGCAAGCCTGATGGGATTCGGCTCCCCACGACTGATCAACGTCCACGGCGATGGAGCAAAACTGGATAAAACCAACCTGCTCCACATCGGCGGCAGCGACTGGGACCAGGCCGAGCTTGACCTGATCGACCGTGAAAAACTTCAGGCATTCACCTTGTTCGATCTTCTGACCCAAGGCATGGGACCACTGATAGCGATGATCGATGAGCTCAACAGCCGCGTCAATAATGTATACGTCAGCCTGGACTTGGACTGCATCGACAAGATCTACGCCCCGGGCGCCGGTATGCCCAACGCCAAAGGCATGTCCTACCGAGAGATGGCCGTCCTGGCCGAATACATCGGCAAACACTGCAACGTGGTCGGCGTCGACGTCGTGGAATACAACCCGCTCCAGGACGAACAGAACAAGACCGCCGAGCTCGGTATCGAGCTGATCGCCCGTTTCCTAGGTAAAGAATATAGTTGGTACGCCAACTATATGGCCCATAACCAGGTCTGATCAATTAAAAAGTGACAGCCATTTCATGAGCTGTCACTTTTGTTATTCGGCCAGAACTAGTATCGGGCACGGCCGTCATATGAACCGCCACCGACCTGTTGTCCTGCCGCCGCCTCAGCATCTCTGCTAGCACGAGTAACGATGGCGCCGCCATGATCAACCAAGTCCGGCATCGGCTTCTCACCAATAGCCCGTAGCGCTTCTTCCCTTGCCTTCTGGGCGGCTTCTTCCTGCCATGCAGCAATCGTGGCCCGATCTTCCTCTGTCAACGCCTCATCTGCTAATGCATTAGCGGCATCAGCATCTTCAAAGATAGGATCGGCATCCTGGTCATGTTCCTGTAGCATTTCTGCATTTGTCATTCTGTAGTCCTTTTTTGTTTTTGGTGACTGATTACTTTATAGCATTAAAGTGCAACATTGTCAATATAGTTATGCTAATCAGAAGGGTTATGCGGATCGCCGTCGTTCTCCGCTTCAACTTCATCATTGTCAAACAACGATTTAATGTCGTCATCAATGACGTCTCCCCCATTAGACATCACAATGGCACCGATAGCGGTCAGAATTTCACGGCTGGCTTGAATTCTGCCTGCCTCCCGCTGAAAGCCCGGAGTATCCATTATATCCGGTCGTGCCTCAGCAATTCGCATTATTCGAAACCATTTGTCGTTGAACTCACCTTTTTGCTCAACTAGGAACTCTTCAATCGCTTGCTTCAAACTGGACGAATCACGCTCACTAGGCCCGCCTTGCGGATTCTTCTCACTCATAAAATATATTATAACATGTATGCAGATATAAAGCTATATCTTCTTCAGTGCGGCGCGCACCGTAGCGATCTCATCCCAAGGGTTCTCGCCATTGGCACGCTCGATGGTCTTCTCATGCCCCTTGCCGAGCAGCAGCACCGTGTCATCGGCACTTTCAGCCTGGCCCAGCGCGAACTCGATCGCCTCGGTGCGGTCGTGCACCATGAACAGGTTCAGGTCGCGTTCCTTGCCGGCCTTTTCGGCGCCTTCGGCAATCTGCTTCATGATTTCCATACCATCAACGTCGCGGTCATCCTCTTCGGTGACGATGACTTCGTCGGCATACTTACCGGCCAACGCACCCTGCAGTGGGCGCTTGGCTTCGTCGCGGCGTCCGGCGCTGCCGAACATGACGATCAGACGGCCTTTGACAACCGGCCGCAGATCCTTGAATAACTTCTCAAAACTGTCAGGCGTGTGCGCGAAGTCCACGATGACGTTGAACTTCTGACCCTCATCGATGCGGGTCATGCGCCCTTCCACACCTTCCAGGGCGGCAACACCGCGCTCAATCTGCTCTTTGGTAAGGCCGACTGCCCTACCGACGGCCACGGTAGCCAGTGAGTTAGCCACGTTGAAGCTGCCCGGCAGATTACAGTGGATGTCATATGAATCCTTGCCGACGACCGCCTTGTAGTCGATGCCAGAAGAAGCCAGCTTCACGTCAGTGGCCCGCAGGTCGCCCGACTCGACGCCGTACATGATCGGGTTAGCAGTAGCAGCTTTGAAGACCTCCGCCGATGGGTCGTCGGCGTTGATGATACCGGTCCGCAAACCGCGGCGGTTGCGGCTGGCCAGCGTGAACAATTTCTTTTTAGCGTCACGGTATTTCTCGAAGGTGCCATGATAATCCAGGTGTTCATGCGTGATGTTAGTCATCACGGCCACGCTGTAGGGCACGCCCCACACCCGGTTCTGTGCCAGACTGTGGCTGGTCGTCTCCAGCACGAGCCATTCGGCACCCTGCTTACGCATATGCTTGAGGCGCTTCATGAGTTCGGGCACCGGCACGTTGGTCATGTGATGGATCTGCGGACGGATGTCGTCACCGACGCCCCAGGCGACCGTGGTCATCAGACCGACCTTGAAGCCAGCTTCGTGCAGCATGCGGTGCACCAGGAAGCTGGTGGTCGTCTTGCCGTTGGTCCCGGTAATGCCGATGACCTTCATGCCACGGGCCGGGAAACCATTGAGTATATTGAACGTCACCGCCTCGGCCAGATGGCCATACGGCTCCACGGCGCGGAACAGGCCGACCGGGATGAACGTCTTGACTGTTTTTCGAATATTCATAGGTTGGGTTGGCGCTCACCCTGGACCACCTATCGCATAGGAAGTCCGTACCCCTGTCCGATTCGACGGTACAGGCAGCAGGTTCACGGCGCGTCCGGAGCAAGATGCGCCAGACATCACCTATCAGTATATCGTCTAATCGCCCGAGTCCCTAATCCGGCCAAGTCGCAACCAGCCGTGGAATACTATTTGAGCTCATCCAGACGACGCATGAT
>JALQUD010000081.1 GCA_023268595.1 Candidatus Saccharimonadia bacterium | reverse complement strand
TGCAGACAGCGCAAGATGAGGCGCTTGGTGGAATATATCTGTCTTTGTGACATGGTTTAGCATAAGTATAGCAAGAGACTGGATTTTTACACTAGAACCGTAAGCCTTCCATCACACTCTTCTGGACTATATGCCAGCGTATCTGAGATACTTACGCTTATGGAACACCTAGGATCATCCCCTGAGGGCGCGGACCTACCCGAACTCAACATCCATCAACTCGATTTCGTCTATACCTTCGAAGACCTTTACGGTAAAGATGCCGAAATAGTAAGTCCCAACGGTGAATATCGTGGCAGTGCTACGGAGTTCGCACTCAAGTGCACCCATATCGAAGGCATAGATGCACTTGGCATATTCAAGATGTTAGCCTTAGGCATCGAAGCCGGTGCCCGCATAGAACAATCTGAGCCGAGAACCGACGAGAACGAGTAGGTAGAGCGATATGATGGGCATGGGTGGCCATGGATCAGGTGGCGTCGAGAATTGCACGTTCTTGGAGGGAGTAGACCAGGACACGCTACAGACCGTGGTCGAGCAGAGCAATGATATCCGTGCCGAATCTTATGAGCGCATGGCAATGGAGCGCGATGTGATAGCGGAAGACGTGAAGGACACGGTCGAAGACCAGGAACAGCGCCGCCGTTCATTGCGCGATGAACTACGCAGCAACCTCGGCTCGATCCTGATGACGGGCACCCTGAAAAGAGCTCCCGCCAACAGAGAACAGAATGAGCAAGCCGACACCGTACAAACCGATAAGAAACCCGAGGGCCAGCCTGAGCAGCCAGCCACCAAGGCCGCGACTACGCCTACTGAGGCTCCGCGAATTGACAGGTCTCGCCTGCTCGCTGAAGCCGCCGCCTTGTTGCAACAAGTAGAAGACAAAGTAGCTGCCACGAAACTACCTGACGCCAAACCTTCGCCAGACGTGCCCACGTCTTCCGAAGTCACTTCAAGTAGTCTAGAAAAGCAACCGAACACACATCAGGACACGACCGAACCGATAATCCATGAGACCATCGCCAGATTAGAGCAAGCCTCGGACGTGCAGAAAGCAGAGATAAGAATCGAGCAACCTTCGGCCATGGAGACGACCACGGCAGTTTCATCGCACGAATCCGTGTCGGCACCATTCCACGAAGTCTCCATCCCCTCCACTGAACCCCAATCACCGTTAGCTACACTCCAAGAAACAGTCTTATACGACCGGCTCGTATCGGATGGCGCCGACCACGAAAACGATGAAGCAGCAGTCGCGGACGAGAGTACGGCGTCGCCCGTCATCGCAGATAGCACCGCTGAGACTATCACCTACCAATCGGAGCCACTTGCCGAGGAAGAAAATGGGATTTCCGACGAAGATACCGAGCACGTAACCGTAGAGCGGCCGACGTTCGACATAGAACCGTCCGTCCTGGAATCTGCCCCATATGATACTGAGTCCATCCGACAAGCCGACGATCTCTTCACCCGCATAGAAGCCCTGCTTGATAAAGAAGTGGATGATGAGCATGGTCCCGCTGATTCCAGCGAAAACGAGCTCGTCGCAACTGTTGAAACACAACCAGACGATCAGGCAGAAACACCGATCGACGATCTGTCGCGCAGCCTGACACGCCTATCGGAATCCATGACCATGCTCCATGAGATGCGACAGGTCAAAACCATGGAAGATGATACCCCTACACTAGAACTTGCCGATGAGGGCTCGGATATCGAATCCCTGACCCTTGCTAGCATCGGCTCCAGCATGCAGGAAAACGTGCAGGTAACCGACGACACGGAGACAGAGCTGACACAACATCAGGTCATCGCTGAGATCCGAGCGGCAGTAGCCGACATTTACCTGGTCGCGTATGGTCAAGTCGACGAAGAGGCCGTCGAGCGGCTTGTCGCACTGATGGTGGGCGAAAACTATTCATCACCAATCAAGGAGCTCATCAGTGAGGACGGTCCGCAGCTGCATGAACGTGGTACCCATGAGCAACTTCAGTGGTTCATGGCTAACATCCGCAATTTACGCTACGTCAGCCGTGATTTGCACCGCTTCATCGGCAGGTTCGCAGCCAGTCACATCCGACCGCTTGAGACGGCGGCCTGAGACCCGTCGCGATTATAATACTTATGCTTTTTCTGGTATACTAAGCGCATCCAATTAACGGACCTGCATAGTGCCGACACGACAAACAAACAAGCACCAGAAGCAGACAGCCTCCGCATCGACCAGCCTTCGGGCACGGCTATCATCGTTTTCGCGGAACCACCCCGTGCGCAGTAAGGCCGCCCTCTTCGGCGTTGCCGTCGGTATAGTCGGCATAGCTTTGCTGTGGCGTAGCCTGGCAGCCGTTAACCCCAACCTGCAAGGCGACCTGAACGGTGACAACAAGGTGACCATCACCGACCTGTCGATACTGCTGTCGAACTTTAATAAGAACGGTAGCGACGGTGACGTCAATGGCGACGGCAAGGTCAACATAACCGACCTGTCGATATTGCTAAGTAACTGGGGCAAGACCTATAGCGGCGGCGGCACGACACCACCGACCCAACCTCCGCCACCACCGCCCGTCCAAATGCCGAAGCCGAGCACACCGACCAACATCAAGGCTTACACCGGTGGTACGAGCATCGGAGTCCGCTGGAACCAGAGTTTCGTAGCCGGCGGCATCAAACAATATGATATTTACCGGGACGCCAAGAAGATCGCCTCCGTACCCGCTGCGTATCATTACGACTTCCCTGAGATGTATGGCAATGGCTACCTGGACAAGACGGTTGCCAAAGGCGGCAAGTACAGCTACCAGGTACAAGCCGTGGCCAACAATGGCGAGACGTCAGCTCTAAGCACCAGCGTGTCCGCCACACAACCGACCAGCACCACGCCCACGCCGACCATCACCTACAATCTGAACGGCGCCACCGACCTGGAAGCCGTGGTGCGTGACAAGGCCATCCCCTTCCTGAAGGACTGGTACCCCAAGATCGCCGATTCGTTAGCTTACCCGGATTACACGCCTGTCAATGCTATAAAAATAACGTTCGATCCGGCCTACACTGGCGTGGCATACGCGTCATATACCTCGGGTGATATAACCGTCAGTACAACCTGGGCTAAAGCCAATCAGAACGACCCACAATACATGGGCATGTTCCTCCACGAATCAACGCATCTGATCCAAGCCTCTAAGAATGGGCCGGGTTGGTTCAACGAAGGCGGTGCCGACTTCAGCCGCGATGTCATCCTGCATGACCGCGACACTTTCGACATATATCCCGGCAGGACTGATATAACTTACACGGCCGGGTACAATGCGGCAGCATATTTCATCAATTGGATTCAGGATGCTTATAAGAAAAATATTCTGCGCCAGTTCAACATTGCTGGCCACAATAATACATATGCGGATTCAATGTTCTCGACCGCTACCGGCAAGACGGTTGACCAACTATGGGCAGAGTATCTGACTAAATTCAAAGGACCGGCCGGTAAGGTTTCGGGGCCGGGCGACCTGTGCAGTGAAGTCAGCGGCGGAACCGCCACCAACGGTACTAAGCTTCAGCTCGCAGCCTGTAGCGGCCAGGCTCCTCAGCAATGGCAGATCAACTATCGGGATGTCACCCAAGGCAAAGATGGCGGCTTCTACTTGGCTAATTCCAGCAAATTCTGCATGGACGTGAACAACAATGGCACCGCCGACGGTACTCAGGTCTGGCTATACCAATGCAACGGCCAGCTAGCCCAGTTATGGCGTGCCGCGCCCGACGGCAGCCTGGTTAGCACCAGCGGCAAATGCCTGGACACCGCCGGATCGGCAACGGCCGCCGGCACCGGCCTGGTCATCAAAGCCTGCGACGGCAGCGCCACCCAGAAGTGGACCATCCCCAACTAGCCTGTCATAGCGTTAAGTTCTAGCGAATGGGACCAGGTGGCGGAGGCGGCGCGGCTGGCGGGTGTAGCACCTCCTGGAAGTCACGTTGACGCTTGTCGGCATCGCGGCTCTGCGCCTGGGCGATATATACCGGCTGGGCGATGATCCATAGGCTGACAGTCGTATATATGACCATCAGGATGACCATCGGCAGCTGGCTAGAGACTACCGCCGATTGCGAACCGAAATGCTTCATGGCCACCCGATGCGCCACATATACCGCAGCCACGTGGCCGATGATGATAGCACCGACCTGCACATACCAGGTCACATACGGACTGATGATGCCGACCGCAGGCTGCCAAGCGGCAGTTCCGAACAGATCCCAACCACGTCCAAAGGGATCGGATACTTGCACGATAGCCTGCTGGCCGGTCTGGATGAAGAAATTGACATAGTGGGCGATGTTATAGCCGACGGCGATTGGCACGAGCGACAAAGCAAACGAGGCAAGCATCCCATGTCCACGTGGTTGTGCCACCCTGCCCATCAGCAGCACACAAGACCAAAACAATCCATACAAGAGGCCGAAAACTGTCAGCATGGTGATAATCCCAGCGACCGTGTCGCCTGCCCATGCCAATGGTCCGGATTTGAGCCAGGCGAACTGCGCGGTCTCA
>JALQUD010000080.1 GCA_023268595.1 Candidatus Saccharimonadia bacterium | reverse complement strand
TACATGAGTTAAAGGTCAGACGATGCGCATCTGCTCGGAAACCGGCAAAGTGACCGCGAAGCCCGGCAGCCGGCGGAACCGCCCCACCCGCAACCGTGCCTCCATATTGGCCAGCAAAGCCTCGGCCACGAAGATACCCGCTCCGCTACCCGGCAGCAGGCTTACCAGCGGCTGGCGTACCATGCCATGCGTTTCCCTGGCCCGGCGAAGCGAAGCCTCGGTCAGGCCTTCCAGCTGGCCGTACACGCCGGCGACCACTCCTTCGCGCGTACGATGAGCTGCCAGCTGCAGACGCTGCGGTCCGGTACCGTGCGATGGCAACGCGCTGATGAGTTCACGACCCAGACTGACCAGCACCTGCCGCAAAGCGGTACGGTCGGCCAACACCGGATCGGCCCGGCCCACATTATCAAGCTGGAGCGTCACGCCGTAACTGTGCGCCGTCTCACGCAGCTCGTCGGCAGCGTCACGCAGTATGGCCGACACGCACACCGGCTCGAAGTGCATGGCACCATCCAAGCCAAGACCGGCACGAAGCGCCATCAGATAACCATCAAGCAACTGTACCGTCATGTCGGCACTATGCTGGATATCCTGCAAGCCCGCTTCCAATCCGTCCGCGGCATCGCCATCGGCCGATAGGCCCGACTGGTGCAACTCGGCGGTCCGGGCGATATGTCCGATCGGCCGCTTGAGCTCTTCGGCAACGGCCATGAACAGCGACTCAAGCCGTATCGGATCGGTGGTTTTCACCACGTCTGGACGCTCATCGGACACGTATCATAATCCCCTCATATGTCTGGGGACAGTATAAGTCATTTATTCAGCCGGCAGAAGCCCGGCCGGACCCTAATTACGGCGTGAATGTGAAGTTCTTGAGGATGATGTTGTTGAAATCGTTGCGGTAATTGGTCGATTCGGTCCACATCTGCAGCGTCTTGTCGCGGAACGGCATGACGATCATCGTCCCCTGCTTGTTGGTCTGGACTTCACCTTCGACCTTGGCACCGATGATATTCGGCACGTTCGGCGACTGGTACGGTTGTACCGCGACCTTGCCTTGCTTCTGTTTGGAGGCATATTGCTTCAGGATGGCGTCATATGACTGCTGGCTGACCATGATACGCAGGGCATACGAATTGTTCTGGTCGGAGATATTCGGCACCTGTTGCGGCTGGAAGTAGGCATCGAGCGGCTTGGCCGAGTTACGGTCAGCTTCGACGGTGTAGGCGCTCCATGTCTTAGGGTACAGGATACGCACGCTACCGGCGGCTTCGGGCCCGGTGTAGGAGTTATACGGATATTTCTCCTTTTCGGCGAAGTCCTTGTCCTTCTGCTCACTTACCTTTTTCTCGGCCTCGTCGACTGCGACCGAGATTTTGGCATCGACGTTATTCTTATAATCCTGGGCTTGGCCGTACGAGGTATATGCGAACGCCGCCACACCGACCGTCACCACGCTGACGAGTATCAGCGGAATAAGCAGCAGGTTAAGGGCGCCTGCCTGGCGCGATGTCTTCATACTGCTAATGGTACCGTAAGCGAGTCCGCTGCGCAATCCGAAACAGCGCCGACGGCTTATCGGCCGTAGCGGTACAGGAAGACGCCTTTGGATTGCCGTTCGACCTGCTTACCCGGTATCACGAAAGCGAAGCTGGCCAACCGGACACTCCGTCCCGATCGCCAAGCTTCGATGGTCGCATCAAGCTTGGACATCAGACGCGGCAGCACGAAGCCGAAGATGGCGTCAGCCTCGCCCCACGACTTAGTATTCCAATAATTGCCAAGCCGCACCCGCACCAGGTGGCGGTAGCGCCAGGTGCGCACGTAGCAGACCAGGACGAGCAGTGGGTTAAGCTCGATACCGGTGACCCGGATCCCCCGCCGGGCAGCCGCCAGCAATACCACGCCGTCACCACATCCCAGCTCCAGCAGATGTTGGCCGGGTTTAAGATCAAGCATGTCCAGGGCTTCTTCGAGCTGCGGCTTGAGCGTCGGCAGGTATGGTGGCCCCACCAGCACGACCAGGCCGAAACATAGCACCAGTACGATGACCACCGCCCACAGGATGATCATCACCTACCGAAGTCCGCCTTGATCTTGACGATGCGGTTCTCGGTCGTTTGCAGATGCGCTTCGATCTCTTTCACGAGCGTCAGCGCGCGCTGGTACGCATCGGCGGCTTCGTCGACATCGCGTTCAGGATCCTGGAGCTCCACGAGCGCCGCATCAAGTTCGTCCCGCAATTGCCGATATGTCTTGGTATCTTCTGTCTTCTTAGCCATATGTTCAGCTCCCCTCTTTTACTCCGCTACGACGTTCCTGGCGTTTTTCTTGATACGTATCGGCATATGAATCAACCGTGGCCGATGCCTGGCCGCTCATGAGCGTTATATCCACCTGATCGCCAGGCGTCAGTCCGCCGCGCAACGCCCGGCCGCCCTTACGGACGATGGCGTATCCCCTGGCCAACGCCAATGCCGGGTCATACGCCTGTGCTAATCGCACATCAGCTTCCAGACGGTCACGATTACGCCGTAACAGCCTGTCCAGGCTGTCGCCAGCCACCGTCAGGACATCCGCCAGGAAGCGCCGTTCATCGCGTAGCCTATCAGCTAGCAGCTGGGTCATACGCTCGTCGGTTACCCGCAGTTGCGCGGATATCTCACGACGGTCCGGTACCAGCAGTTCGGCCGCATTACTGGGCGTACTGGCCCTGACGTCGGCCGCCAGCTCCGCCAGGCTGGTATCGACCTCATGGCCGATAGCCACCAGCGTCGGTATGCGACTGGCCGCGACCGCCCGCACGACCTGTTCGGTACTGAAAGCCGCCAGATCATCAGCGCTGCCGCCACCACGGATGATCACCAGCACTTCCGGCGCATCCGCCTGCTCATTGAACCACTGGATGGCATTGACCAGCTGCGCCGGAGCACGCTCACCCTGTACCTGCACGTCGGCCAAAGAGATGTTCAGACCACCCCATCGCGCCGCCAGTATCTTAGTGAAATCAGCATAGGCTGCCGACTCGGCGGAGGTCACCAAGCCGATCCGCTGTGGCGGATATGGCAGACTTCGTTTCCGTTCGTCGGAGAACAGGCCCTCCTCTTGCAGCTTGGCCATCAGCAGCTCGGCAGCCTTACGTAACGACCCCTCGCCGACCGGCCGGATAGATTGCACGTTGAAGCTGAAGCCGAACTGGTCATGCAGACGCGGCGTACCCCGGACCTCCAGCATCATGCCGTCTTCCAGCGGGCCCGGCAGCATATATACCGTCCCGAAACAGCGGATGCTTGATCGCTCATCCTTCAGGTCAAAATAGACCCAGCGGTTCTTGCTGACCCTGAAGTTCGCTAATTCGCCCACGACCGCGACCGATCCGATAGCCATCTCCAGCGTCTGGTTGACGATGGCCACGAAATCACTGACCGGCAGCGGCGGTAATTCCCTCCCCACCATACGCGTCAGGTCTCGTTATGTCTGGCAGCCAAGGCGCCGGTACCGATGGCTTTCCGATAGTAGTAATATCCCGGCGGCAGCTGGATGATCGTATTGAGCACCCGGTACATGATGACTACCGGAATGCTCAGGGCTGCCGGTATGCCGGCAATAGCTAGCACGGCAGTCATCAGAGCTTCGTAGACACCGACACCACCTGGCAGGACCGACACGAAACCGGCGAAGTTAGCGATGGCATACGCCAGGATGACGGCACCCAGGTTGACCCACTCGCCAAAGGCGATATAAACCACGTAAACACACAACACTTCCACCAGGTTGGCTAGCAATGCCCACAGGAACGGCCAGCGTAGTTCGGGTAGCTTGTTGCGGAACAGCAGATAGTTCTGGTGCATATCCACGAAGGCTTCCTGAGCACGGTCGATCTTGATGGTTTCCGGATGATGCGGACGGACGACCTGGATGAGCTTGTTGGCGGTCTTGGTCAGTATCGTGAAGAAACTTTTGATACGCCGCTCACTACCGATGATGTATGCGAAGCCGAAGGTACCGACCACCATGAACGCCGACAACGCCCCCGCGGTCAGCAGCACCAGGCCATTCACCTTGCCCACTGCCGCCAGGAAGAATAACCCGAACAGCACTAATACCTCGAACGACAAGAACAATAGTAAGAGCTTCATGAGCTGCACCAGGGTCGCCCGCGCCCCGGTGACATGGTTACTGCGCATACGCAGCCCAAAATACGATATGCCGGTCACACCACCGCTCGGAAAGACGCTGTTCACGAAATTCAACTCAAGCGACAACTTGAACATGTTCTTATACGTAAGCTTGTTACCGACGATACCGAACAGGTCGCGGTACAGGCGGGCCTGCGTATCATAGTTGATAAATTCAAGCGGGATCAGCAGCAGCAATGCCCACCACTGCACACTTTTGATCTGACGGAAGACGTCGAATATCTGTTCCCGCAACGCCACCAGGAAAATGACTAGCGCCAGGATAGTGACGACATTCAGTATCATCTTCCAGTTCCGGACAAAGAAATTACTAGGATGGTCTGTCATGATGCGCTAATTCTACCACGCGGCGCTTATCCCACCGTAAATAATTTCACAACTTTCGCGCAAATGTTACAAGTAGCTTACAATCTGTTAAATATTGTGACGAACACATCGCA
>JALQUD010000007.1 GCA_023268595.1 Candidatus Saccharimonadia bacterium | reverse complement strand
TGGATTAGACTGCAATAACATTCTGTTGAACTTAGCAGGCACCAGCACGGCCTTCTTGACAGACGACACCTCCAAGGCGCTACGGTCCTCCGTGATCACCACCTGCCACGCACCGTCTTCCGTCGGACCGCTGCGCAGACGCACCTCCTCCCAGTTAGATCGGTTGTCACTGAGCAGTCCCCATGAGCCGATGACCGTTTCCGCTAGTTCTGTGAGCTGGTTAGCGTTCCAACGCACCCCACGCATCGCTTCGATTACTCCGTCGGAAATTTCAGCCGCTGGCAGTTCGCCAGTCATGTCGCCCGATTCAATCTCATCAGCCAAGTTAGCAAGCTCATTACTTACCGGTGTCATACCCTCGTCATTCCGCGCCGCGCCATTGCTAATATAGTCCATACGCCTGACTACGGATTCCATATAACTATTACGTTCGCTAGAGTTTTTCGCAGCCGCCACCGCAGCCACACCTGATGCAGTATTCACACGTGCACGCAGTTCGACAGTCGATGCGTCATCATCCCTATCCGCAAGCCAATCGGCCGCGTTAAGCAACACAGGGTAAAGCTGAGCGGTCATCTCATTGACCCGTGACCAATGTACATTGAGCAAGGTTCGTTGCACGGTGACGAGATCGGAAGGTTCACAGTCAGACAGGTTGCCCGATATCCTGCGGTAAAGCTGGCGATAGTGCTGTAAGCCCTCATATTTACGCAGTAGCGGCTCGAGATCGTTGAACGATATCATAACCGGCTGATCCGGCCAGTTCGCATCCTCGCTCACTGGATGAGCCAAACGCTCTGCAAGCTCTTGCTTTTGCCACGCCAAGCTCCGACTGGCGAGCCGTCGCTCGCTTACCGTGTAACCCGGAACGAAAGCTTCACCGTAACCTGTTGATGTTTCCAGATAACCGCTATAGACGGCCGTCGTCGAGTTTAGTACCGAAACAGCCTTCAGGTCCGCCAGATCACCATGTATACCATTTTGCCGCGGATCATCGTCAACTTTCATCCCGTGCGGCAGTTTGCCTTCGTACAAGTCCGTGGCGAATTCCCGAGCAAGCTGCCTGTCTTCGTCACTCAGATTTATTTCCGACGGTGCAAGCAATATCTCAGCGTCGTCCTTGGCGCCGACACCGTTACGCTCACTATAAGGCCAAACTACGTCTGAGCGTTCATACATACCTATATTATATAACTTAGTAATAAATAAGTCAACTTTGAGCCTGTAGCACCCGCCGGAAGGCGAAGATGATCACCACGACCAGCACGAAAAAGAGCATCAACAGCATCGGGATGAAACCAGCCTGTGAGCGGTTACGGCCCGAAAGTACCGACGCGGAAAAACGTTGTAAACGGTTCATTTGCCTTGTATTATCGCTTATGCTTCCAGCTATGGCAAGGCCACAGGACAAGCCTCGTGGCAAGCGGCGCTATTTCTTCCAGAACGACTTCTTGCCACCGGCTTCGACGAACTGCTGCAACAGCGTCTGCTGTTCTTTGCTGAGCTTGGTCGGAGTATCGACGATGACGGTAACGATATGCGCGCCACGCGTGCTGCTGCGCAAATGGGGCACGCCATGGCCTGCCAGTTTGAAGTCACTGCCACTTTGGGTGCCGGCTGGAATCTTGAGCGGTACCGGACCGTCGACCGTATCGACTTCGATCTCGGTACCCAACGCAGCCTGAGCCATGCCTACGTGATGGTCACTCAGTATCAGGTCGCCCTCGCGGGTAAACTGCTTATGCGGTTTGACGCGCACGTTGACGTACAGGTCGCCCTTGGGACCATTGGCGATAGCTTCGCCGTGCTCACGCAGCCGGATAGTCGCGCTATCATCGATGCCGGCCGGAATCTTAAGCGTAATGTCCTGCGGCCGCTTTTCGGTACCCTTGCCGTTACAGTGCGTGCACTTCTTTTCCGGCACTTTGCCGCTGCCGCTACAGGTCGGGCAGACGCTAGCCTGCTGGATATTACCAAAGATAGTGCGCGTGACATTGACGACCTGGCCTGAACCTTTACAAGTATCGCAGGTCTTCAGATCATGGCCTGGCTCGACGGTCGTGCCGTTGCAGCGCTGACATTCGGCCTCCAGATCTAGCCGTAGCTCGACCTCAGTACCAAAGACCGCCTGTTCAAAGCTGATTTCTACCCGTGTCTCGACATCACGGCCACGCTTGGTCCGCTGGGCACCGGTCTGCTGCCCACCGCCAAAGAAGCTGCCAAAAATATCACCCAGCCCCAGGTCACCGAAGTCAAAGTGCATTTCCTGGCCCTGGCCGCCAAAGCCGCCACCGAACGGATTACCACCCGCGTTACCGCCGACCCCGGCGTGGCCAAACTGGTCATAACGTTGCCGCTTGGACTGGTCCTTGAGCACGTCGTACGCCTCGTTGACCTCTTTGAACTTCGTCTCATCACCACCGGCTTTGTCAGGGTGCAGTTCGATAGCCTTCCGACGGAAAGCCTTCTTCAGCTCGTCGGCCGATGCGTCCTTGCCGACGCCAAGTACTTCGTAATAATCACGCTTTGCCATATCTATATATTCTAGTGAATTAGCACTCAAAACTCAAGAGTGCCAACGACATAGAGCAGCTTATATGCCCGGTTTCTTGTCGTTCCGCTGCAAGCGGTACACCGCCAGCCCGATCAGGAATAACGCCAGGAAAGCCAAGGCCGCATAGCCCAGTCCACGCAATTGGTAGAGCACCGACGCCACCGCCACGTACAACCCCCAGCGCACCACCAAAGAACGACGGGTCATTATACCTATCAGCATGATGGCGACCTGCTCCAATAGCATCCACCAGCCGTAAAAACTTGCCCGCTCAGTCTCGGTCAGCGCCTGTAAGGCCAACGGGATGGTAGCGCTCGCCAGCGCCAGCCATATGTACTCATTGCAGCGTGCTTGTTGGCCCAACGCATGGCGCCAGACAGCCAGCCCTACGAACAATGCTGCCACGATATGGGAATACACCTGGAATTCCCTGATGCCAGCGATGTACAGCATCCACCCGAAGCCGAGCGTGATTACCGCCAGCGACCATTCCCGGTCACCCTGGTGCTTGTCGCTTGCGTATTCGAACAGCATGACACCGAACACGATCAGACCGAACGCCATCGGCCACACGGCATCAGTGAACAATACTGCCGCAGGCGCGCACAAACCAGTGAACAGCGCCGTCAACACGAAGGATTGTCCACCAGTGCGGCCACTGGACACCGAACGGGCTGCGAAGAATAAGGTGGCTGCGGCGGCAGAACTTACCAACAGATAGAGCACCATGGAGCCATTTCCTGTCTTCGGAGCTATGCCGCTAAGCAAGACAAGCTGCAGCAACACTGGCAAGACCGCTAATATCTCGCGCCGTCGCTCCACGTACACCGCCGCCACTACCGCCAGCGTCATCAGCATCAGGCCCAACAGCGTCACATGGACACGCACATCTTGCGATGCCACGGCGCTAGACAGACCTATGGCGGCCGCTGCCGCATATCCTACGGCATACGACAGGCTGGCGCTCCGCAGCATACTTATGACCTTGACCTTGTCGGAGGCGAATATCCTACCCAATGCAACGGCACGCAATGCCAGCAGCACTACGCCGGCGGCCAGGTAGGCCCACGCGTAGGCGACTTCGTTCCAGTTACCGAGTAGTCCGCTCAACCCCAAAGCCCACGGCAACAGCAGCCATAGCACCGTCGATCCCCAACGGAGTACCGGCGTCCGTGAACGCAATGTCATCAGCGACAGACTCGCCAGCATGACCGCCGTGCTTGCTAGCAGCGCCTGGCTATCGCCGATAGCCCGCAGCAACGGTATGGCAGCCACCAGCACGACCGGCTCGATCCACTCGTCACTCTTTTCAGTGACGGCCAACATGAGCATCACCGACATCACCACCAAAGTCACGGCCAGGCAGATATATGGCCCGGTATAGAGGGAGGCCAGCATCGTCGCGACGATTGAGAATCCGATAGCCAACGATGAAGCCGTATGCCAGTACCGCACCTGCCGCCATGCCGGACGCACTAAGCTGGCGGCCGCCAGCACTACGAGCGCCGAGAAAGACAATATCACCTGCGCCATGCCGGATATATCATCCAGGAACAATTGGCCGTACACGAACGGTAAGGCCGCTAACGCCGTGGCCGCCACGCCATATGCCGCCGGCAAAGCCAAGCGGTGCCAGACTGCCCCTCCGATGACGATTGCCGCACCGCAAGAGACTAACGCGACCGATGGGTATCCGATAGCCAGGATGCCTGCCAAGACCGCACCGACCAACAATGTGTAGCCGTATTGGTTCCAGAGCCACGAGGAGCGGCCCACGAACAGCATGACGATTGTCTGCACTAAGAGTGATATGGCTGCCGTCAGCAGCGCGTAAGCCACCTTGCCGCCAGTAGCCCCGAGTACGAACAACGGTAGACCACCAACGAACGAGGCCTGCGCCGCCAAGGCGTCGGCCCGGCGTTGCAGTCCTTGGGCGCCCAGAAAACTGACCGAGTAATATGCCGATGCCAAGACCAAGCTGACGCCGAGCTGCGACGCACCAAGCGACGGCACGGCGATGACCGCTACCAGCAGCGCGGCCGGCATGAAGTAATCAGCGCTGCGCGACCCGGCATCTTCCGCCAACGGACGTCCACCAAGGAATCCGGAATATGCTGCCAGCTGCAATCCGATGGCCACCACCGCCAGCCCCCACCCATAGGCATACAATGGTAATCCTGCGATGCCGACTGCCGATTCGAAGAGTGACAAAACGGTCAGGATGATAATGTAGGCCATCAACGACGAGCGGAATATCCTGAAACCGTGGGCGTACAACCCCAAACACACCGCCGACGTAAGCATCCAGACGGCGTATCCCCAGGTGTGATCAAACACATACACATATGCCGCCACGCCGACCAATGGCGCCAAGGCTATGCCGATACCGGAAAACGCCTGGCCGGCCAGCTTCAGCTTAGGCCTGTTGTGGTACAACCATATGCCTCCGCTATACAGCACGGCCGTGACCACAGCCACCGTGATAGCTTTGACGACACCAGGGGCGCTGCCCAGCCACACGAATAGCCCGGCCGAGGCCACGAACAGGAAGGCTCCGAAATACAGTAGTATGGATTCGCTATCCAGGTCGTACGATTGCACAGGTTTAGCACGACCGGAAGACGCCATAGCAGGAGGTGGTACTGGCACTGACCGGGGCGTCCACGACCGGTGGGCAGCATCAGGCACAGGCACCGCACCGGAGGAGGCGGCCAAGTAGTCTGCTTGCATCCGTTCCAGCAGTTTACGCTGTGATGACTTAGCGTCAGTCTGGTAAGAAGCTAGGAAATCCTTATAACGCTGACGCTCCATACGCAACTGCTGTTCAGCGAGCTCACGGCGGCGGCGCTCAGCCTGCAACTTGTCGTTAAGCGAGAACGACAAGAAGGCAGCAGCCAGTAAGAGTATAAGCGTGAGCATGATGTGTTGTTAGAAAGTATACCACCTTTACGGCATACGCGGACACAAAAGACCGGCAACTCCCCCATCACTGGAAACATTGCCGGTCTTACGGACTTTCTGTCGAGAACTATTTCTTGTCAGACTTGTCGTCGACGACTTCGCCTTCAATCGTGTCTTCGCCAGGCTTATCGGTAGCGTCAGCTTCATCGGCCTTGGAGTCTTCGGCTGCAGCAGCCTCGTACATCTTGGCACCGATTGGCATCAGCTTGTCGTTCAGCTCCTTGGCAGCCTTTTCAAGGTCGTCCTTGGTGGCCTTTTCATCGCTAGCGACCTTCTTAGCAGCCTCGACGGCTTCATCGATCGCCTGCTTGTCTTCATCGCTCAGCTTGTCGCCGTTCTCGCTCTTCAGCTTCTCGGCCTGATATGTGGCACTGTCCAGCAGGTTACGTGCTTCGACGGTTTCCTTCTTGAGCTTGTCCTCATCGGCGTGGGCTTCGGCGTCCTTGGCCATCTTTTCGACCTCGGCCTTGTCCAGGTTGCCGGAGCCTTGGATGGTGATGCTCTGCTCCTTGCCGGTGCCCTTGTCCTTAGCGCTGACGTGCAGGATACCATTGGCATCGATGTTGAACGTGACCTCGATCTGCGGAATACCACGTGGGGCCGGCGGAATACCGTCCAGTACGAAGCGTCCGAGCGACTTGTTGCCCTCAATCATGTCGCGCTCACCCTGGCCGACGTGGATTTCAACCTGCGGCTGGTTGTCGGCGGCAGTCGAGAAGACTTCGCTCTTACTCGTTGGGATGGTAGTGTTACGCTCGATCAGCTTGGTCATGACACCGCCCATGGTTTCGATACCGAGCGACAGTGGCGTGACGTCCAATAGCAGCACGTCTTTGACGTCCCCCTGAAGCACACCACCCTGGATGGCCGCACCGACGGCGACTACTTCATCCGGGTTGACGCCCTTCATCGGGTCCTGGCCAAAGATCTGCTTGACCTTTTCCTGAACGGCCGGCATGCGGGTCATACCACCGACCAATACGACGGCGTTGATGTCGCTGGCGCTCAGTCCGGCATCCTTCAGTGCTTTCTGGCACGGCTCGGCAGTCTTGTCGACCAGCTCGGCCACCAGGCTTTCCAGCTTGCTACGGCTCAACTTGTACTCAAAGTGCTTCGGACCATCAGCGTCAGCGGTCAGGAATGGCAGGTTGATGTCGACTTCCTGGGCGGACGACAGCTCGATCTTGGCTTTCTCGGCCTCATCACGCAGACGCTGCATTGCTGCCTTGTCATCGGAGATGTTGATGCCGTGTTCTTTCTTGAATTCATCGACGAAGTGGTTGACTAGCACGCGGTCGAAGTCGGCACCACCGAGGTGCGTGTCACCATTAGTGGATTTGACCTCGAAGACTCCGTCACCTAATTCCAGGATTGAAACGTCAAAGGTACCACCGCCAAGGTCGTAGACGGCGATCTTTTCGTCGGCAGCCTTCTTGTCCAGGCCGTAGGCCAGGGCTGCGGCCGTCGGCTCGTTGATGATGCGCTTGACCTCGAGTCCGGCAATCTTGCCGGCATCCTTGGTAGCCTGGCGCTGTGAGTCGTCGAAGTAAGCTGGTACGGTAATGACGGCTTCGGTGACGGCCGAACCGGTAAAAGCTTCGGCGTCAGCCTTCAGCTTGCCCAGGATCATGGCACTGACTTCTTCGGGACTGTATTCCTTGTCGCCCATCTTGACCTTGACACCGTTGCCGGCCTTGACGATCTCATACCCCATCAGTTTGAGGTCGCGCTGGACTTCCTTGTCATTGAAGTTACGGCCGATCAGACGCTTGACTTCATAAATGGTGTTGCGCGGGTTAGTTACCTGCTGGCGGCGTGCCACCTGGCCGACCAGGCGCTCACCGTTCTTGTTGATAGCCACGACCGAAGGCGTGGTGCGGTTACCTTCGCTGTTAGCGATGATTTCCGGCTTACCGGATTGCATGACGGCCATGGCCGAGTTGGTCGTACCGAGGTCGATTCCGATGATTTTTCCCATGTGGATACCTGTTTACCCTTTCCGTGATAATAACTGACGTTCTAGCGATGCTAACGATTGGCGGGCCAAGCCCTATAGTGCCAATTCACTTTCCAGCATAAAAAATTAGCACTCACATGTCAAGAGTGCTAATTAGGTTTGTCGGATGGCTGCTGGACCTCGCCCTCGATGGCGCCGTCGTGGCTATTGAACACCGGCTTGGCGGTGTTGTTGGCGTAGATCCGACGCTCCCTATCGGACTCGGCATAGCGGTTCAGGATCTCCAGTCTGTCATGGCCATGACGCTTACGCTCGTCCATGGTCTGAAAGTAGTAAAAGACGCCGGTTGCGGGCAGGCCGATAGCCAAACCGACTATGAGCTTGATGACCGTCGTCCTCGAAGCGGCATCGGACGGCACGAACAGTCCCTGCACCGCCGAGAACAGCAAAGACAGGCTGCCGAGCATGACCAACAACGCCAGGAACGCCCGTACGCTACGGGGAATGGTGCGGACGATCCATGAGAAGAACAAGGGCTACTCCTTGAGTGAACGGAGCAACGGATCGTCAGGGTTGACCTGCCGGAGCGCCGCGACCGCCTGGTTATATTCCGCCGAACCCTTACGACTGACAAGCAACGACACTTTCAGTTCGTGCATCGTCACGCTCTTGGGGACTTTACCGATTCCCTGGTCTATCGTCGTTATCGCTTCGGACGTCTTGCCCTGCATGGCATAAATCGACGCCAAGTTCACGTACGCCTGGGCGTACGCCGGGTCGGAAGAGATGATGCCCTTATACGTGGAAATAGCTTCGTCAGGCTTCTTCTGTTCGTTATAGATATTGCCGATGACCAGTTTGGTAGCCGAGTCATTCTTGACCTGGTACAGCTTCTGGTAGCCCTCCAGCGCCTTATCGAACTGCCTGGTGGCCAGCATGGTCTGTGAATACACCTGCAACCGCTTAGGGTCGGACGGCATACCCATGCCCTTGAGCGCATCAGCAGCCTTGTCGTACTCGGCTTTCTCGTAGTACGCGGTCGCCTTGTTCCAGGTGGCCTCGTTGCGCGCGTGTACGACCTGCCAAGCGACGATGCCAACTACGACTACCACGGCCGCGGCGGCTATCAGCCATGCCTTACGTCCAAAGCGGCGTCGTTTGATCGGTGGCGATGGAGGCGGCGTTGCCGCGGCAGGTTGGGTTGCCTCACGCGCACCCTGAGCGTCGTCCGCCGGGGTTGGACCCGGACCGGCCGGCGCCGTCGGCGTTGATGAAACCTGGCCTGTCGCAGGCCTGTCGGGTGTCGCAGGGGTCGTAGTCGTGGCCGATGTGACGGCAGCTGAAGTAGGCGCCACAGCAGCAGCAGGCGTGACGCCTGTCGTCGGGGTTGCTGTGGCTGGTGCCTCCGCTACCGCAGGCGCATCAGGGCTTGCCGGGGTTGGTTGCGCGGCAGCCTGGGGAGCTGGTGGCGTTGCCGTAGGTTGAGTAACGGCAGGCTCGGCCGGAACCGGCTGGACACTAGCGTTAACATTGCTGCCAGGTGACGGCTGGGGTTGTTGGACCGGCTGGGATATTGGCTGCGACTGCGGTTGTGGTTGAGGTTGAGGCCGTGGCAGCGGTTCAGGTTGACGGGGCGGCACGTTCGGCGCCGGGTTATTCTGCGTCGGATCCATCAGTGCGACCCTATAAGTTCTTCGTAGAGTTCGTAGGCTGGAGTTTTTGTCATGGTACGGCAATTATACCGTAACCGCTATACGGTGTCGACGAATGCTAACCCCGGACTTTAACCATAGCATGGCGGATCACGTCATCGCCAAGCCGGTAACCGGACTGCAGTTCTTCGGAGACTATCTCTTCGCCGCCATCACCTTCTTCCATCGATACGGCTTCGTGGAAGCGTGGGTCGAATGTTTCACCGGTAGTCTTGATGCGCTCCACGCCCATGTCCTGCAAGGTCTTTTCGAACTGCTTGACCACACCCTGGACTCCCTTGACGTAGTCATTGTCAGCCAGTTCGGATGGAACGTGCTTCAAGGCACGCTCAAAGTTGTCGATGACCGGTAATAAATCACGGACCACCTGGGCTTTGGTGCGGCCACGCAGCGCAGCCATATCTTCATCGTGGCGGCGGCGCAGATTAGTAGCATCGGCCCGCTCACGTTGCAAAGCTTCGGTCAGGTCGGCCACCTGGCTGGCTAACTCGTTGGTCGGCGCGGCGGCTTGAACGGCATCATCGGTATGCGATGATGCATGCGCGTCAGAATTATCAGGCGCTTCCGTCGTGTCGCGTCCGTTATCGTTGGCCTTGGTATCGTGCTTACTCATATAAAACTCCCTCTAACTGTTCGCCCGCGTAGCGCACCAGTGCCATGGTATCGCGGTAATTCTGTCTTGTCGGTCCCAATACGCCGATGTAACTACGGTCACTGAACGGACTGCGGAACCGGCTGACGATAAGGCTACAGCCAGCACTGCGTCCGATTGGATTCTCGCGGC
The DNA here is from genome assembly GCA_023268595.1 of Candidatus Saccharimonadia bacterium. Lineage (GTDB taxonomy): Bacteria > Patescibacteriota > Saccharimonadia > Saccharimonadales > UBA4665 > JALQUD01. The sequence continues at coordinate 10,625 of JALQUD010000007.1, read as the reverse complement.
CGATATACACGCTAAGCGGCTCATTGGGAGCGGCTTCGCGCAACCACGGCTCCAGGTTATCCAATAGCTGGGCCACCGACTGTACCTGGCCGGCCTGGATGAACTCCGGCTGTCCGAACAGATTGGACAATCCACTCATGTACAGCTGCGGACCGATGGTAGCTATACCGAGGTTATGCGTCAGCTCCACCAGCGTATCGACGGCGTTACGGATAGTCCGTTCGGGCATACCGCCACCATGGACCCGGCTGGAAAGCGCCCGCTCAGCCCTACCATACGCCTGGCCGTCCAAGGGCGCGATTTCCTGCTTGGTCTCGGCCAATCCATTGACGTAGTAGCGATAACCTTTGTCGGTCGGTACGCGTCCGGCACTGGTGTGCGGCTGGTTGATATAGCCTCCGCGTTCCAATTCCGCCATTTCCGAACGGATAGTCGCCGAGCTGACACCGAATACCTTGGCCAGCAAACTACTGCCGACCGGACTGGCAACCTCGGCATATTGCTCGACGATCGCTGATAGCAGTTGTTTCTGGCGCTCTGTCATATCTGTAAGCATACCGTTTTTGGCACTCAATCGTCAAGAGTGCCAAAGCAACCGAGACAATGACGCTACTTGGCACCCGTGTACGAGTAGACGGCTACCCAGTCCAGGATAAGGTTAACAGATTGGTTACCGCTACCGTTGGTTTCGGTCTGTAGCTGCCAGCGCATCGGTTTGGTCGGCACGCCCTTGTTGGAGTCCAGGATGACTTTCCCATCCAAGATATATTTGACGTTGCCTGGGCGCCATTCGATGGTATAGGTGTGCCACGTATCAAAGTATTCGTTACTGCTGGCCGCATCCTGACAACCAACACAGGCGCTCGCACCGGCATAGTGATGGAAACCGCCGACCTTGCCGCTCAGTTTGCCTTCGGGGAAGTCCTCTTCACCATCATCCGGCCATTTTTCGGTCTGCGGCCATAGCAGCCAAGCTACATAATATGGTCCCGAATCCCTGGTGTCGGTCTTGAAGCGCGCATCGTAGCGGCCATACAGCTGGTTCTGTTGGGTACCGTCAATCAACGGAGATGGGTTGGCACCGGCCGGCTGGCCATCGACAGGATGCAGGAAGAAGTTCAAGGCACCACCCTTGACGCTTAGCACCTGGTCGGAGCGGTAGGCCCGCTTCTGATAGGTATCCTTGAAAGTTTTAGGGTACGACACCCATTTGGAGCCATTCGAATCGGTATAACCGATGGCTTTGGCGTCATCGCTATTCCACGAGCCGACAGGCGCATCGGTACAGAAATCACTGGTGAAAATAAGTTTGAAATCACTTGTGTCGGCGCTCGGCACCGGCTGGTTCGAACCTTCGGCCGGACAACCTGCTCCGGACGGCGGGGTCGTCGGTGGAGTCGTAGGCGGCGTGGTTGGCGGAGTTGTCGGAGGCGTGGTCGGTGGGGTCGTGCCGCCGCCACTATAGGTCTTGCCGAAGTTACTCAGCAAGATAGATAAATCAGCGATGGTAACTTTGCCGTCGCCATTCATATCGGCCGCATCACCGTCCTTATTGAAGTTGCTCAGTAGGATGCTCAGATCAGCGATAGTCACTTTGTTGTCATTGTTCAGATCACCCTGCAAATTAGGATTGACCGCTGCGAATGACTGCCAGATGAACACCACGCCTGCCACGGCGAAGACCGCGGCCACGATCATAGCCAACCGGCGTTTGCCGGTCAGGTTCTTCAGGCCATTGGTCGGTTGCTTCATGTCTGGTCCGCTATGTTCGTGTTGTTAGTATATGGCCGTAGCCGTCCTTGTCGACTACTTGCTGTAGTACCGTGCCCAGTCAACGTCCATGTAGGCGGTAGCCGAAGGTGCACGGCCACTCAGGTTGTCGAGCTGGATGGTCAGGTGACCAGCGCCAGGCATCTGTGGGCCTTTGTCATTGGTGGTATACCACTTCTCGCCATCGATGTAACCGGTAAAGCTACTGGCCGTCCATTCAAAGCCCCAGACATGCCATTGGCTGAAGTCGACGTCGCTGGTGGTGTGGTAGCAGTTGCCACCCTTGCTACTGGCACAGTGCAGGAAGACGCCAGCCTTTCCACCGATATCAGCCTCAAAGAAGTCGAGCTCACCGCCCTCAGGCCACTTGTCGGAATCAGGCCAGACGATCAGTACCGGGTGTGCACCCTTACCGCCATATGCTTTCATCTTGACTTCCCAGTAACCGTACTTACCGCCGAAGTTGGATGACATACCACAGGTCGCACCATTGGTCTGCTGCGACTGCTTCAGGATACCGTCGGCAACCTTACACTGGCTAGCCTGGCGTCCGGCACCATAGACCGTGTCGCCACCGCCGCCGTTATATGCTGTCCAGCCGCTCGGTATTCCACTGCCATTGAAGTCTTCACATTTCTTGATGGTGTAACCCGTGACTGCGGTCGGCATCGGCTTGGCGCCAGTACACGAGGTAGCCTTGACGTCGTCGGAAGGCGGAGTCGAAGGTGGCGGAGTGGTCGGGTTAGGGTTCGTACCGCCACCGGCAGTGCCGCCAAAAGTAACTGAAGCGTTACCTGAAGCGCCACTTGTCGGACCGGCACCGATCTTGCCGCTCTGCTGGCCGGCTTCGGCCTCTATGGCGGTGGAGAAAGTTGCCGCCTGGCTACGGGCCAGGAGCGTTCCACCAAGCAGACAGAACGCTGCCGCCACGATCAGGAATTTACGACGTTTGACGATCAGGGTTTTGACTTGGGCCGGCAGATTTCTTTTCTCGTCGGCTCCGTGCGGAGTTTTTCGTGTTGTTTCCATAATGCTTGCGTTTGATTATAGCAGTTGCCGTCAGGCGGCGCTACCGTTTACTGGGTGATGGGACGCATATCCTGGATGGTCATCGCACGTGGTTTCCTGTCCGGGTAATCACCCGGCTGGCCGGTCGCTGGCTCACCGGGCTTCAGACCTAACGTGGATGGCTTGCTTGCAGATACCGGCCATTGCTTAGCCCAGTCAACGATCATAGCGTCTGGCCCCGTCTGCTTCTGGAACCAGTCAAGCTGGATACAGAGGTTCATCGGTGCCTTGATCTGACCGTCATGCGGCACATCCAGGAAGGCTTTACCATTGACATAGCCGATCGTCCGGGTCGGCGTCCATTCAAGTGCATAGGCAGTCCATTGACGGGCATCATTGCTGACGGAAGCTGATTCACAGTTGTTGTTCTGGTTGCTAGCGCAGTGCAAGAAGAACGTCTGCTTGTTAGGACCACCGCTTTCTTCGGCAAAGTCCAGCTCACCGCCCTGTGGCCAGTTCTCGGCGTCCGGCCAGGTCAGCAGGACATAGTGCTGCTCTCCGGTCTTGACCTTCATGCAGACTTCCCAGCGGCCATACTGCTGTCCCGGGAACCATTTCATAGCCGCGGTCTTACCCTTGCCATCGGAATTGAGCGTCACATTGCCATCGCCCATCTGAATCTGTTCAGGGGTACGCGTACCCTTCTTGTCATGTCCCGGTTCCGGTCCGTACGGATGCCAGGTCGGGTCAAGCGTAGCCGTGTTGAAGTTCGATTGATACTGTGGCTCACCCCAGTTGAACTTAGCCGATGCGGTCTGGGTACAGTCCGAAGGGTCGGCCGGACCATCGCCGCCGGCAGGACCGCCGGTGCCACCACCACCTCCACCGCCAGTATTGACGGTACCGAACGCCACCGAGGCATTGCCCGAGGCGCCTGCCGTAGGTCCGGCGGCCACGTTACCACTTTTCTGGCCGGCTTCCGCCTCGATGGCAGCCGAGAACGTCGCAGCGTTGCTGGTAAGCGTCAGTACGACACCCAACAGACCAACGCCAGCGACAGCCAGGATGACTGCTACCCGCGGCTTGACCCGTTTCAGGCTAGCGACTTGAGCCCGCACACGGCTCTTAAACGTCGGCCGGTCATGATTAATCATACGTTCTGCCCCTGTTGTTGCGATGATGTAGCAGCGGGCGCCGATACGGCGGGCTGCGGCACCGTGGCAGTTACCCGGCCAGCAGCACCGGGAGCCGGTTGGGTCGTCGCCTGAGCCGTCATTTGAGCCGATGAAACGGAACCCGCTTGCTGCGGCTGCGGAACCGATGATGTAACTAGAGACTGCGTGGTCATAGCTGGCGGCCGTGGCGCGCCCGGCTGGCCAAAGCCAGATCCAGGACCAGCGCCAGGTCCGGGACCACCGGCTGGCGGTCCGCCAAAACGTCCGGCGCCTGGCATCGGACCCGATGGCGGACGCTGGTGCCGTTTGCGCCGGAAGAACTTGAGATACAGCACCTCAGCGACAATGACCAATATGATCACGATCAGCCAGGCATAGTGAACCACGTTCAGCCACAGCTGGTACGGTGTCAGTTTATTTTTGACGACGATCGTCGAATTACTGATGTCGGGAGCACCATCCTGATAGTACGTCCTGGTCGTGAACGTGTAGCTGCCGTTACGGTATTGGGTGGTGTCCAGCGTGTAGCTGTATGGTGGTGAGTCGTCGGTAGCTAGCAGCTTGCCATTCAGTACATATTCCACTTTCATGACTTTGCGGTTAGTGTCCGGCGTGGTGACGATAGTAGCCGGAGCCTCCAGCTCCACGACCGAGTCACCCGGCATGGCCGAACTCTGGCCACTGCCCAAAGGCGCGATAGTATTGACGGGTAGGCTACCCCGGGCAAGGCCGCCACCGCTATTGTTGCTACCGCTACCGCCAGCCGGTGTCGAAGGCTCTGGTGACGTTACTACCGGCGTCGGCGTTGGGTTAGGTGCCGTGCCGCCCTGCTGAGCGTCAAAGCTGCTGCCCTTGCGTGATTTGATGACGTCCGTGTTAGTACTCGAACTCAGTACGACCGAGCTGTCCTGCATCGAGATGGTGGCCGTGCCACCGGAAACTACCTTGAACGTCACTTTGGCGACCAACTTATCCCCACTTACCGGCACGATAGTACCACGGCTCATGGAAACGACGCCGCCACCACCAGTGCTACTGGCATCGATACCGAAGGCACTGCCCGAAGCATCGATCGACACGAACTGGATGTTCGACGAATACGACAGGTCGGCCTGCACCGCGTTTACCTGGGTGCTCGTGTTCTCGCGCACCGAGACGGTGAAGCTGGTTCCGACAGGATAGCTACCAGAAGCAGGAGTCACATATATCGAGTCGGCCGATTGGGCGGAAGCCGGTGCCGACACAAGCACGGCAGCCAGTACCGCGGCAGCGGTAACGATCAGTTTCCTCATATGCTCTTCCCCCAGTTCGACAATAATATGGACAAGTCCGTTAGTTCCACCTTGCCGCTGCCGTTGATGTCACCCTGGGTAACCGGTACGCCGGATTGACCCCAGTGGCTCAATAGAATCGACAGGTCAGCGATATCGACCTTACCGTTACCATTCAGGTCGCCCTTGTTGGCACCACTGCCCGACAGCGTCGTGACCGTGAACTCCGGACTTGACGGTGACATGTTGTCAGCCAGGTCGCGGGCCTTGACCGTGAACTTGTACGTAGTGGACGGAGCCAGCGCCTTGTCGGTGAAGCTGTTGGTATCAGAGGTGCCTACCTCGGTGCCGTTACGGTAGATGACATATTCCTTGACGGCAATGTTGTCAGTACTGGCGGGCCAGGTCAGCGCCACGCTCGTAGCGGTGCGCAACGTACTGGAAGGCATGCCAGGCGCACCAGGAGGAGTCGTGTCACTGGTCGTGGTGGCCGATACGGCAGCCGATTGGGCGGAAGTATGACCACTGGTATCGTAAGCTGCCACGGTGTAGCTGTAAGTCGCCCCCGGAGTCAGACCGGTGTCATTGTACTTGACGCTCGTCGGCGAAGCGATCAGCGTGCCATTACGATATACCTTATAGCCCTGGATGGTACAGTTGGTCGCCGGCGTACTAGCAGTCCACGACACAGCTACCGCACTGGTAGCCCCAGCAGCCTTGACGCCGGATGGAACCGACGGTGCCGCGTTACAAGGATTAGCGTTGCTGATATTGACGGTTATCGGGGCTGACGTAGCCGTATTGTTGGCGCTGTCGGTAGCACGGGCGCTGATGCTGTGCTGACCGTTGGCAACAGCAGCCGAGTTCCAGGCATACTCATATGGCGAGTCGGTGTCGGTATTAACCGGGTTGCCATCCACCAGGAACTGGACATTATCGATGCCCGAGGCATCATTAGCCACGGCCTTGAGCGTGACAGTACCGGTCACCGCCTGGCCGGCAGTCGGTGCGGTCAATGACACGGTCGGCGCTGTCGAGTCGCCAGACTGACAGTTATCGCCTGTGCCGGTCGGCGTACAGCTGGCGTCGGACGAGATGATGATACGGTCGATTTCCACACCGGCCTGCGTGCCGATGTACTTGAACTTATGGCTTCCCTGTGTCAGCTGGAGCGATACGACGCTTGAGGGAGTGCCATTCTGATACTTGATCCAGTTGCCACTACCGCTTGCCCAGCTGGTAGCCGTGAACGAGCCGCCACCGACGCTGTAGCAGCTCGTGCCATCAATCTGCAGGTTGATGGCGTTATGAGACGTGTCGGGCGCCTTCATACGGGTCCAAACAGTGTACGTACCGGTCGCCGGCACATCCATGGTAATCTCATCAGTGCCCAGGTCGGTGCTTGGCGCGGCACAGGCTGCGGCATTGACCCTGACCGAGTCGGTCAGCAGCGCGACACCGAACAGCGCCAAGCCGAACGCCACGCCGAGCCGCAGCAGACGGATCACGCTCCATGGGTTGGCAGCCATGCCGCCATCAGCGGTCCGGCTTTTATTCGTAACTTTTATAGCCTTTTGTGCGGCTAGCTTTTTGGACATCCTGGTAATACGCCTTACTATTACCAGTAACTATAACACGCTAACGCTTAAATGCTAATGCTTTACTTTGGTTAACGATCAGCCTCAGGACTGCATGCGCGAAGGCACACCATGCAGCGTACTGGCCAGATAATCGCGGGTCTCCTGATACAGGTCTTTGACCAATTCGCGGGCCGCCGCTTCGCGCTTCTCATCAACCTGGTCGAGCCGGATCATACTGTCGACCAGCGCCACGGTCTCATCGATATCATCATTGATAACGAAGCGGTAATAGTCTTTGGTGAGCGCTGCATCAAATTCCAGACAAGCCGATTCCAGACGCCGGCGCACCTCATCCTGTGGCAGCTTGCCGCGGTTATGCAGACGGTCCATCCACTTATCAAACCCCGGCGGCACACTGAAGATGATCGTGGTATCCGGTTTGGCGCGGTAGGTGTTGTCGGCGCCGACGATTTCCACCTCAGTGATAGCCACCTTGTCGGTCTGACGCGCGATTTCCAGTTCACGGATACTGATACCGGACACCTGCTGGTTATGAATGATAGCCGCTTCCAGGAATTCACCGTTACGTATCTCGTCCAGCACTTCATCCTCGCTCCGGAACCAGTATTCCCGGCCGCTCTTCTCCATGACGCCACTGTTCTCGCGTGGCTGGCGCGTCGTGTCGGAAACGATGAAGTGGTACGCTCCGGTCTTGACCAGTTCGCGTATGACCGTGTTACGACCGCTTGAAGTCGGCCCCACCATCAACACCATACGCAGGTCGGCAAGCGTCTTTTTGGCAGATTCGGAAAGCTTGTAGTCCTTGAGTGCCTTTCGGAACTCGTCGATGTGCTCGAGTTGGTTCATCCTATGATTTATATCACAAATCGACCCCAGTTACGAGTCTTGCCCGAACTGCTGACGCTTGATCCGCATCCAGTACTCGCTTTGGCGGACCAGCCACTGTTGGTCGGCCGGATCAGCCAGCACGGCCTTGATCGCCTCTTCGGCGAAGACACCGTTCTGTGAGCCCTTGAACAGCACGACGGCTCCTTCGGCCAGCTTGCCGGCTACGAATTCACCGGCCGCATACGGACTCTTGAACGGCTGTACTTCACATCCCTTTGACTGGGCGGCAGGCGCCAGGAATTCATTGGCCTCGTCACCGATGGTCACTACCAGATCGACGCTGGACGGGTCGCAATGCTCACCGACTTCACGGTGCGCACGCTGCGAGTAATCCCCCATCTCGTTCATGGAACCTAGCACGGCGATGCGCTGTGGCGCCGTCCAGTCCACCAGCACGTCCAGGGCAGCCTTGGTAGCGTCCGGACTGGAGTTGTACGAATCATCGATGATGGTCGAACCTTTGATGCCGTGCAGGCGCTGCATGCGGCCCTTGACCGGCCGCACCTTGGAGATCCCGGCTTCCACTTCCGCCAACTGTACATCATCACGGATGGTCGCCACCGCGGCGGCAGCACATAGCGCATCAAGCGAATGCGGGCCGAGCACCTGCAGGTCGACGGAATACAGCTCATTGCCCATGACAGTGAAATCGGCCAGTACGCGACCGCCTTCCTGACGGTAATTCCCGGCGCTTACCTCGGTCCCCTGTCCATACCACAGCACCCGGTCGTTGACCTCGTCGGGCACGTAACGTTGCGGCACGGTATTGGAGTTGAACGCCAACTTGTCGCAGTATGCCGCCATGGACATCTCCTCGCGGGCCACCGCGTCAATATCGGCGAAGTTCTCCATGTGCTCCGGAGCGATTGCCGTCAGCACACCGATCTGTGGTTTGAGCCACGCGAAGCTAGCCAGCTCACCGGGATGGTCGGTGCCGATCTCAACCACCACCACCTGGTACGGCGCCGTCCCCCTGGACATGGACAGAACCTGATACACCGTCTTGATCCAGCCCGTGAACGAAGTCGCGAACGGCAGGTTGAACAGTTCCAGATGAACGCTCCGGTTGGTGTTATACGCCGTGGTCGGTATGTGCACCTTGTAGCGCTCGGATAGCACGGTGCGGATGGCGTTGACGGTCGAGGTCTTGCCAATACTCCCGGCCACGGCCACGACGATTACGTTATTACGTTGCAGATAACCCGCCACCGCCCGGTTCATGACCTGGACGACGGCATCCTTAATGAATTCCATACCCATTAGTGTAAACGAACCGCGCCAAAAGCGCAGGATTCCAGGACGAAATACGCCCTCATGGAGCGTTCGCTAGTCGCGTTTCAACATGACGGTGAACGCTTCCGCCGGAATGTCCACCTTACCGAAGCGTTTCATACGCTTCTTACCCTTGGCCTGCTTGGCCAGCACCTTCTTCTTGCGGCTGACGTCACCACCATACAAGCCGGTGGTCACATCCTTACGGAACGCCGACAGATCCTCGCGGGCGATGAACTTGCCGCCGATGGCCGCCTGCAACGCCACCTGGAAGTTCTGGCGCGGGATGACCTCCTTGAGTTTTTCGACTGTGACACGGCCAAGCGACTGGGCTTCACTGCGGTGGACCATGACGCTCAACGCGCCGACCATCTCGCCAGCCACATAGAAGTCCAGTTTCACCAGGTCTTCGGCCCGGTAGTCGTCAAGCTCGTAGTTGAACGAACCGTAGCCCGAGGTCACACTCTTAAGCTGGTCATAGAAGTCGGTCAGCAGGTTGGCTAGTGGCGCTTCGAAGCTGACCAGGGCGCGCTGGTCGACGTAACTCAGGTTCTTGTGGACGCCACGCTTACTGGCGATAAGCTGGATGACCGCACCGACGTAATCCTGCGGCACCACGATCTCGCCCTTGATCCACGGCTCGCGGATTTCCTTGATCTTGGCCGGGTCGGGCAGGTCGCTGGCGCTCTTGATGTCGGTTTCGGTACCGTCCAACAGGTCGACCTGGTAATCAGTCGATGGGTTGGTCACCACCAACTCAAGGTTATATTCACGCTCCAGACGCTCACGGACGATGTCCATATGTAACAGCCCCAGGAAACCGATACGCACACCAAATCCCAGTACCGGCGAATTCTCCGGCAGGAACTGCAGTGCGGAATCGCTTAGCGACAGCTTTTCAACGGCATCCTTGAGCTCCTGGTACAGGTCGTTGCTTTCCGGAAAGAAGCCGGCATACACGAACGGTTGGACGTTGCGATATCCAGGCAACATGTCAACGGCCGGGTCTTTGGTCAACGTCACCGTATCACCCACTTTGGCGTCACGCGTGGTCTTGAGGTTGGTGACGATATAACCAATCTCACCGGTACCCAACTTGGCGCCGGGCTGCATGTCCGGCTTGAGCGCACCGACTTCAAGGGCGATACCCGGAGCGCCGGTGGCAATCATCTTGATCTGGTCATTCTTGGCGATCTGGCCATCAAAGACACGTACGTACAGTATGACACCGCGGTAATCATCGTAATAACTGTCGAAGATCAGCGCCCGGGTCTCTGACGCCTTTGGTGGTTTAGGCGACGGAATATCGGTCACGATCCGCTCCAGCACGGCATCGACGCCCATACCGGTCTTGGCCGAAATATGCAGGATCTCTTCTTTTTCACAGCCCAGCAGGCTGATGACCTCGGCGCTGACTTTTTCGACATCGGCCGCCGGCAGGTCGATCTTGTTCAGTACCGGAATGATCTTGAGATCGGCTTCCATTGCCAGATAAACGTTGGCCAGGGTCTGCGCCTGTATTCCCTGCGATGCGTCCACCACCAGCAACGCACCCTCACACGCCTCCAGCGACCGCGAGACTTCATAGCTGAAGTCGACATGTCCCGGCGTATCGATCAGGTTGAGCTGATGGCCCTTGT
>JALQUD010000079.1 GCA_023268595.1 Candidatus Saccharimonadia bacterium | reverse complement strand
AGACGACGAACCGTATCATCATCCATGGCTGCCAGCTCGTCAAACACAAGCTCCGAGCGTAGGGTCGCGAGAGCTGCGTTCCGTATGTATCCGGCCTTCTGGCGACTGACATAAGCGTCACGCATCTGTTGATCGTCCAGACGCAGCACTGACTCCGGAGTGATACCGGAAGTAACCGCCTCCAACCTGTCTACGGCCGAGCGGGCCGATGCCAGGGAGACCTGCTGTTCAAGAATGATCTGCACCAGACTTGCAAAGCCGTTCGGCCGTGTCCATAGCCTAGGCTGTCCGAAGCGCTCCACCACGGATGCTAATTCGGCGTCGCGGCTCATCAGGGCACGGCAGTGCTCCTGCAACCATGGCGTATCTGTCGCGGAAGCAATCATAGTCATGCGCATAGTTTACGGCTATGCCGTGCTTTCAGACATATAAAAACTACTAGACAAAAATTCAAATAGGGTATATAACGCATTAGGAAACAACATTCTCCAGCTATTATCAAGCTAACGCTAAGAGAGAACAGCATGCAAGCCACGTTCCTTAGCCGCGCCCGCCGTATGACGACACGCGACTCACGCACTGTCAACCTAACCCGCCCGTTAACCAGCCGTCTGGCTGGCCCGGCCCGTATCACGCTCATCGCTATCATATTCGCCCTGAGCGGCATGACCGCGATAGCCAACGCGCAATCCGACGTGGCCGGCGCGGATTCGACCGATCCGACGTTGGGTGGAAAAGTGATCAGCTCGGACGGCATGTGCCTGTACGCGTCCGTTTCGACATGGACGCGCAAGGCCAACATCAAGCTGGCGGGCTGCGACGAAGCTACTCGTACGACCTGGGAGCTGACCGAGGACGGTAAGCTTAAGCTTGGCGATAAATGCCTGGCATCCGCTTCGCAGGACGGCCGTAGCGGTATGGCCTTGTCACTGGCAGACTGTGATAGCCAGTCCGGAGTTGTCCGCTGGACTGCCGACGGCGACATGATAAGCAACCAGGCGGCTGAAGCTTGCCTGCAATCGGACGGAAGGGGTGACGACGATAGCTCGGCACCGCGCTCGGAGAACGGCCGCCGCAGTTCCAAGTCGTATGAACCTACCCAATCGAAGGTCAAGCTTAATGACTGCGATGGCAACCGGTTGTCGCAGCGCTGGCAATTGCCTAAGGATCAGTCAAAGATGGCCAATGACAGTTCCAGCGCGTTCGTAGAGGTATCGGAATCTTCCGACGGGTCTATGCAGGCTACTTCCGGTTCCGGCGCTTCCAACGAATCGCAGGACGATCGGAAACGTAAGGATAGCGATGCGGTAGCGACGACGGGGCAAGGCCAAGGTACGCCTTCGACGTCCAAGCCGGTCCAATCCAAGCCGGCCAATCCGGCTCCGGCCCCGACGCCGGCCGCACCCGCTCCGGCGCAGGCGCCGGCACCGGTTGCCGCACCGGCTGTCAGTGGTGCCGGTTCCGGTGCCAAAGTACCCATCGGCGACCTGCCAGGCTGGAAGCAGACCTTCGTGGAGGACTTCACCAAGGATGCGCCGATAGGCTCCTGGGCTACGACCGACGGTAACAAGGTCGTGTATACCGGTGACCACGGAGGCAAGTGGGTGACGTACGGTGACGGTTGGAAGTCCACCTACACCAATGGCCGTCCGGGTTATCAGCCCGGCCAGGTTCTGAGCGTCAAGAACGGTAACCTCGATTACTACCTGCATAAAGTAGGCGGTAACGCCTCGGGCGCCAATCCTTCGCCATTGCTGGCTGGCGGTTCACAGTACCAGACGTATGGTCGTTTCTCGCTCCGCATGAAGGCCGATCCCGGTCTGAACAGTTACTATGCTGCCATATTGCTATGGCCGAAGAGTGAGAATAACTGGCAGTGTGCCGAGAGTGACTATCCGGAAGGCGGCCTGACCGGTTCGGCCGGCGGTTTCGCCCACTACTGCGGCGGTGGCACCCAGGATGAGATCAAGACTGGCGTCAAGTTCACCGACTGGCACACCTACACCCAGGAATGGGCGCCCGGTATCCGGCGTTACTACGTCGACGGTAAGCTGGTCGGCACATCGACCAAGCAGGTCTGGGCCAATGAGCAGCGCTGGCAATTGCAGATCGAACCGAAGGGTAACGGCAACGACAGCGGCCACGTGCAGATCGACTGGGTCACGGCGTACACGTACCAGCGCTAAAATCTGTATAAAACCTCACAGCCGGCGTAGCGGCATCATCGTACCATAGCGTCTATGATAGATATGCCACCATCCGCAACCCCGACTTTACCAACCCAGAATAGCGCCCAGGTCCAGCAGCTCGGCAGCCAGTATACGCCACCGTCCGTCAAAGGGCTGACGTTACGCATCCTGATCGAAGCTGAATTGGCCCGGACACGCCAACAACAGATAACGACCGGCGCGATCGTCACCAATGAAAAGAGTGGCGAAAAGCCGGTCAGCATCAACGCTGACCGTGCGTTTTATGCCGCCAGCCTCAACAAACTACCGGTAGCACTTTTAGTGGAAGAAGACTTGCGAAGCGGAAAGCTGGGCATGGACCAGCAGCTGACATGGTCAGACAGTGACGTCCGCGCCGGTAATGGCGCGTTTGACCAGGCTGGCGCCGCCAAGTCGGCCAAGTTGAAGGATGTGCTGTTTGATATGCTCAACCCGTCGGGTAACACCGCGGTGCGCGTGCTAGTCAATCAGGCGCTGAGCGGCCCGCAGGCCGTCAATGACCGGTTGGCTGCCAAGCCGGAACTCAAGGTCACCCGTCTGGATGTTTTGACGCCGACCTCGTTTTACTTAGGTAATACGACCGGTGGCGAGGCGCTGGGTGTGATGCGCAAGCTGCTGGCGACCAGCGACCAGTACCAGCAGTTCATACGCAACGCCATGGCTACCAATATCTTCACCAACTTCGGTACGCGCAGCCAGTTGACGGATAAAAGTGGTGTGACGCTGGTCAACAAAGTAGGCATCTTGGATGACGTACCGAACAACGTCCGTCACGACGTGGGGTTCATCTACAATAATAAGACAGGCACTTCATACGCTTATGCTTTTCTGACCGAAACGCCGTCGGCCAACAACCCGAACGGCTCGGCAAATGAGGAGACGTCGCTCCAGGTTTTGGGCAGCAATGCGCTGCGCTACGCCGGCGATACGTCACAGGGCGGACCGGGCAAAGCCATCAAGCGTCAGGTCGACCTATATACCCAAAAGACACTTTACTAATCTTTGAAGTTGCCAAAGCGGATACGGTTTCCGGCCACGGCAGCGATTTCGTCCGGTCCTATCTGATATAATGCCGGCCATTCGCCATACTGGCCGGCATCGGTGAAGGCGGCCGTGTTGGTCTTCCAAGTCGAGCCGTTGTCATCGCTGTAAGATATCGGTGACGTGTTATTGCCGTCGGCTACCCGGCACGAGGTTATGACGATGCGCCCGGTGCTGAGCGTGGCGACGAACGGTCCGCAGACCTGGCCGGCCAGCCGGCTGCCGGTCCCGGATGGCCAGCTGCTGCCATCGGCCGATTTCTTGTAGAAGGTGCCGCAGCCCTGGGTGCCGCAGACTTCGTAGGCGAACAGGTATTGGCCGTTCTTCATACGGGTGACGGCTGGCATGCCCGGGCGGCCGGCGGCGCCATCGGATACAACGACCGTCTCGGTGCCCCAGTTGGTGCCGTTGTCGCCGGATATCCGCTGGACCAATACCTGGCTGTAACCGCTTCTTGTCTCGTCGGCGTACATTACCGCGATCTTATTATCAGGCAGGGTGTAATAATACGGTTCCCATAAACCACCATTGTTGCCGGTGGCGCTGTCAATATCGCCCTCGCGTTGCCAGGTCACGCCTTTATCGGTGCTGCGCCACTGCGATATCTTGTACGACTGGCCGCCGACCAGGTTGCGGCCGGACAGTAATATGTCTCCGTTCGGTGCCCGGTATAGGAAACCGTTATCGACGAGCCGTTGGCCATCGTTGACACCCGATAACTTGGTCCATGTCCGGGCATAGTCGTTGCTACGCCATACTTCCAGTTCGGAGCGGCCATTGGCGGGGAAGACTGTCAGCACGCGCAGCCAGGTACCGCCGCCCATGTCGAGCAATCGGTGCCAGGCGCCGCCCGGACCGGTCTTGATGTCGTTCCAGGCGATGCCCTGGCCGCTGGCCGGAGTGGTGCTGGTACAGCTGCTGCGTCCGAACTTGACGGTCTGACCGGCTGAAGCGGTGTTATCGGAGCAGGCCAAGGCGTAGGCGGTCAGGCTGCCTTGCTCGGCTTCACGGGAGGCGGTTCCGGTGGCAGCCCGTGCCAACGTGATGAGTGACACTGCACATATAGCCAGGCCGGCCACGAACAACAGCGGGACGGCGCGTTGGCGTGTAAAACCAATCACTCTGGTAGCGTCGGGCGACATACGGCGCCGCTTAAAATGCATATACTTAACTATAACAAAACGTGCGGATCCGCCTATATCAGGAGTGTTGCCCTAGCACGGGTGCCAACAGCTCAGCCAGGTCGGCACGGGCGGTGCCGGTGAAGTTATGGTCCGCCATGATGTCCAGTTGCTGTGCGTCGGGGATGCTGCTGAAATCGGTCGCGCCGACGGTCGTATCGTCGCCGGCCCGTACGATGGTCGTCGGTATGCTGGCGGTGATGGCCGTGTACAGTCTCATCGGGTCGCTCGCCTGCATGCCGGCTATGTAGTCTGCCGGGATGAGCAGCTTGCT
>JALQUD010000078.1 GCA_023268595.1 Candidatus Saccharimonadia bacterium | reverse complement strand
ATCCGGAGATGTGGCGTGCGCCTGGCGCGGGTGCTGTCGTTCTCGTACAGGCTCAGGCCGTTCTCGTCGAAGACGATGTATTCGTACTGGTACCGCTGCTCGATGGCCTGGGCCAAGCGTGCGTAGAAGGTGTCCTCATGCCGTTCGAGCGCTCGTCGCCGGTTGTCCGGGTCGGCGCTGCGGCAGCCGGCCATCATCAGTGAACAATAGACGTCGAGACGCTGCTGTAGGTCGACGATGGTGGCGAGGTCGTTGCTGAAGTCCAGGAGGGACTCGGGATTCTGCGGGGTTGGTGTCGCGGTGTCGGCGGTTCGCAGGTCGCCACGCAGGGCGCCGGTGAGACGGGCCATGGTGGTGCGGGGGAGTGCGAGCGTCACATCGTGTCCTAACTCTGTGGAGTGCTGGATGCTGGTGGGCTGTCAGCGCAAAACGAATATAGACAGTGTGTTCTAAAGCTCTACCTTTCTTAATCACAGGTCTTGATCATGTGATCGGTCTTAGGATGAAAACCTCATAAATATAGCATTGCAGTGAAATATTTACTAGCATAAGCGCCAATTTTGTAGTTATTACATTGTCGCGGCATAACGCGGCATAAAAAAGAGCCCCGTGGTCGGGGCTCTGGAAGGGGTCGTGGGTGAGTGTTACGTGTTCTTGTGGCTGTGCTGGCCACCAAGCGCTTTAGCTTCGCGGGGCTGCGCCTCGGCGCCTTTCTTGCCCATCTTGCTTGGGTCGGCGCTGTTCTTGCCGCCAAAGCTGCCGGTACTGGCTTTGCCGCCTTTCATCGCTTGCTTGGCGGTGTCGCTCCGGTTACCGAACTGTCCCGGGTTGTTTGAGTCTGCCATTGTCGCCTCCTTCGTTTAGGGTTATGACAGTACGTAGTCTAAACGGTACTGCCGTGGCTGGCTGTATGCGATTCGCTTGCACGCTTGTGCTAGCAATCACCCGCAAAGAGGTGGAATCATCAAGAAAAAGGCTCGATAAGCGTTAGCGTATTTTGCTATGCTGTGATTATGACAGACCAGGAACCAGTCATATCGCTCGATGGGCTGACCAAGCAGTTCGGTAGTCGCCGGGCTGTCAACGGCGTCACGCTGACCGTCAATAAAGGCGAGATATTCGGCTTTCTGGGTCCTAACGGTGCCGGCAAATCGACGACCATAAGGATGATGCTTGATGTGCTGCGGCCAACAGCAGGGACGGCTACCATCTTTGGAGTCAGCAGCCGTAAGCCCAGGGTGGCGCATCGCCGGCTCGGCTATCTGAGCGGCGACATGGTCATGGATGAGAATCTGACCGCCGACCAGTACCTGCGGTATGTTGGCGCGAGATATGGCAAGGATTGCACGGAGCGCAGACAGGAACTGGCAGAGGCGCTCAAGGCGGATCTGTGCGTGCGGCTGCGTGATTATTCCAGGGGTAACCGTCAGAAGGTCGGGCTCATCGCCGCCCTGCAGCACCGGCCGGAGCTGCTGATATTGGACGAGCCCACCAGCGGTTTCGATCCGCTGGTACAAGAGACCTTCGCCGGACTCATCGGTGAGTTCCGTAACGCTGGCGGCACCGTCTTCATGTCGTCCCATATCCTGAGTGAGGTACAGCAGCTGTGCGACCGGGTAGCGTTCATCCGGGACGGGTCGATCGTCGATACCGCCGATATCTCACAGCTGATGGCACGCTCCGCCAAGCATGTCTCCGTCAAGGTTGACCGGGCTATGCTCAGGCCGCTCCGCAGCCAGTTGGAGCGGCTGAAGGGCATTAATTTTCTACCTGAGCGGGAAGAGTATGCCGTGACGTTCTCGTATGCAGGGCCGATGCCACCATTGATCCGTCTGTTAGCCAACTTTGACATCCATGATGTAAGTATCAGGGAGCCGGAGCTTGAGGAATTGTTCGTACATTATTACCGCGACGGCGAGGCCGGGAAGGAAGCGTCATGAGGTCGCTGTTCGCAAAGACGTTGTATCAGAAGCGGTTCATGGCCATCGGATGGTTCGTGGCGGTCACGGCCATCATGCTGCTGACCATGTCGGTCTATAACTCCTTCAGTAATGGGGCCATCGGTAACAGTTTGGATACTTTGCCGCCGGCACTACAAAAGCTGGCCGGGGACGCGTTGAGCTTCCAGTCGGTAGGTGGATACATCTCGCAGCAGATCTTCGCCTTGCGTGCGCCGATGCTGCTGATCATCGTGTCGATAGCGGTGATGGTGGGGCTGACAGCCGGTGAAGAGGAACGCGGCCTGACGGAAACCCAGTTGGCACTGCCGATCAGCCGCACGTCGTTACTCTTGCAGAAACTGGCTGTCGCGCTGACGGTCGTGGCGGTAGCCGGTGCTGGCACGGTGGCCGGTGTCCAGGCAGGGTTATGGGGCATCGGACAGAGCTACCCGATAACGGACATTCTGCCACATCTTTTCAACTGCCTGTTGGTGGCGGTAGGTTACGGACTGGTCGGTTTCGCGGTGGCTGCGGCCGGCGGCAGACGGGGGTTGGCGCTCGGCGTATCCGGCGGATTGGCTTTCCTGGGCTTCCTGATCAACAGCATGGCTTCGTCGGTCCAACTGCTCGCTGACCTTGACCGGTTCACGCTGTTCCGTTACTACGCCATCAGTGGCGGCTATAACTGGCGGTATCTCGGGCTGCTTTCGGCGATAGCCTTGGTGCTGGTGGTCTTCAGTCTGGTGACATTCGGCCGGCGCGATATCCGCTCGCGCTGATTCGCATAAGCGGTACCATTGACCCGCTACCGAAGTTGTGCTACAATAATAATATTGTATTGATGAATCCGGGTAGACTTCCGAATTGCTATCGCAATTACTCGCAAGGAAGTATCTGAAATGTGCGTTTTGTACTCGATTTCATTGAACAATCGAGCATAAACCATACATCAGCTCCCCACGCACCGAATTCTGACTCCTGAATTTCGACTCTTCGTATGTCTTGGCACTTTGTCATGACATCGGGAATCCAGACACCGGGCGGAGCTATATCAGACCATAAAGGATAACACCTCAATGCCATATAAATTCCGTTCCTCATACCACGGTTCAGCTAATTCACGCTTCTCGTCGTCCAACGGACGCCGTGGCGGATCGGCCGGCCGTTCCGGCGGTCGCGGCAAGCGCACCGCACAGTACATCAACCCGTCACGCTTCATCAAGGAAGCCAAGCCGGTGACTGCTGAAGAATATGTACCGACACACCGCTTCGTCGACTTTCCGGTCATCAAGCTGCTTCACGACAATGTCGTCAAGAAGGGCTATGTCCTCCCATCACCCATCCAGGACCAGACCATCCCGCTCGGCCTGGAAGGCAAGGACGTCATCGGTATCGCTAACACTGGTACCGGCAAGACGGCCGCCTTTGCCATCCCGGTACTTAACAAGCTGGTGTCATCGGTGTTGGCCGACGACGCCAAGCCATCGACCGTCAGCCGGGCGCTGATCGTCGCGCCGACGCGTGAACTGGCCCAGCAGATCGAAGAAGAGTGCCGTCACCTAGGTAAGGGCAGCATGCTGTATGGTGCCGTCCTGATCGGTGGCTCGAGCATGGGAATCCAGCTCAAGGACCTGCGTAATGACCCGCAGATCGTCATCGGTACGCCGGGCCGTATCAAGGACCACCTGGAGCGCGGCACGCTCGACCTGTCCCGCTTCGACACCGTCGTACTCGACGAGGTCGACCGTATGTTGGACATGGGCTTCGTCAACGATATGCGTGACATCCTGGGCCAGCTGAAGGCTGAGCGCCAATCGTTCTTCTTCTCGGCTACCATGGACGACCGCGTCCGTGGCCTGATCAACACCTTTGCCAACGACCCGGTCACCGTAGCCGTCAAGACCGGCGAGACCAGCGATAACGTCCACCAGGACGTCGTGCGTGTGGCTGACAAGAACCAGAAGATCGACAAGCTGCATGACCTGCTGATTTCCGGCCAGATTGGTAAAGCGATCATCTTTGATGAGACCCAGCGCAGCGTCGAACGCCTGAGCAAGTCACTGTTGGAGCGTGGTTTTGACGCCGACGCCATCCACGGTGGTAAGACCCAGGGCCAGCGCCTGAAGGCACTGAACAAGTTCAAGAAGAACGAGATCAACATCCTGGTCGCCACTGATGTGGCCGCCCGTGGTATCGACGTGGCTGACATCACCCACGTCATCAACTTCACGCAGCCGCAGTCGTACGAGGACTACGTGCACCGCATCGGCCGTGCCGGCCGTGCCGGCCGCACCGGCTACGCGCTGACGTTCGTCGAACGCTAAGCCGTATTGTCCGGACCATCCCTCTCATAGGGGGTGTCCGGACAGTTGTGTGATTTCTCGCAGTAAGCGGTACGGTTTACTGCTAGTATTAGGTGATGAAACGTACACAAGCAATCAAGGGCGTCAACCTGGGAGGTTGGCTGGTGCTGGAGCCATGGATGACGCCGTCATTGTTCAGGGGCAGCGATGCCGTGGACGAGTTCAACTTTTGCGATACGGCCAGTCCGGCGCGCACTAAGCAGCTCAAGGAGTTCCGTAAACGGTGGATCACTGAAGACGACTTCAAGTGGCTGCAGGCCCATGGCATAGAAGCGGTTCGCATACCAGTCGGCTACTGGCTGTTCGGCGACCAGCCGCCGTTCGTAGGTACGGTGGACTTCCTTGACAAAGCGTTCGTCTGGGCACGCAAGCACGATATAAAGGTGCTGGTGTGCCTGCATGGTGCGCCAGGCTCTCAGAATGGCAACGACCACAG
>JALQUD010000077.1 GCA_023268595.1 Candidatus Saccharimonadia bacterium | reverse complement strand
ATCGATCACCACCAACAACCAGGGTGAGCAGTTCACGCTTGGTCCGACCCAGACCGACCTGACCCGCGACTTCGGTGTCGTCGGTGACGGTACGATCGGTAACCAGCTCTTCATCGACAAGAACGAGAACGGCCGCTTCGACGGTGGTGACACCGGTATCGCCGGCGTGACGGTCGACCTGTACCGTGACCTGGATGGTGACGGCAAGGTCGACCCGGGCTCGCAGCCTATCAAGAGCGCTACCACCGACCAGAAGGGTGAATACGGCTTCAGCCAGCTGATGACCGGCACCGACAGCGGCATCAAGTATGTGGTAGTGGTCAGCGACCGCGACAGCAAGCTCAAGAACCTGACCTACGTTCCTGGCAACGGCACTAACGCCGACAACGAGTCCAAGGATCCGACCGGCTACCCGATCACCTTGACGCCAGCCGACAACCATCATCCGGAAGCCGACTTCGGTTACAAGTCCAACCCGACCAGCGTCGAACCGCCTGACTTCTGGAAGGATCAGAAGGTCGAAGGCCAGACCATCACCTACACGCTGACCTGGATCAACCAGAGCTCCGTGGACGATGTCCTGACCAACTTCTGGGACGAAATCCCACAGGGTACTACCTACGTCGAAGGCAGCCTGAAGTGTACGGCCAACGGTACGTCCAAGACTAACAACTGTGCCTACAACCCAAGCAAGGTCCGCACCGAGTGGAGTGGAACCGTCGGTTCCGACCCAGGCGCCAAATTGCCTAAGGACGCCAAGAACTCCGTGGTCATGGAGCTGACCGTCAAGATGCGCGATGACACCTTCCACGTCAGCAACCAGGGCTTCGGCTGCTACGACGACAACGGTGACGACATCATCCTGCCGGAGACTGGCAACGTCCGCTGCACCGGCATCCCATCGGACAACATCCGTACTCCTGAGCCAGATGACCCTAACCTGTACGACCGCAAGCCCGAGGATGCAGCTATCGTCGCTGCCACCGGTGGCATCCTGGCCAACACCGGCCAAGCCATCTGGGCCGGCGCCGTCGCCGCAGGCGTGCTGATCATCGGCTCCACCGGCGCCTTCCTATGGATCCGCCGCCAGCCTAAGTGGGCCAAGAAGTAACGCTTGACCCACTCCCCTCCGGGGAACTCTACTTAAACGAAAACCCCGCCACGTGTATGGCGGGGTTTTTCTATGCCCGGCAACAAGTCGCAACTTGCGGGTGCTGGCTGTGTATCGGAGCGTTACGGACCCTCGTAAGCGTGTCCTGAAGCGGTGGGAGCCATAGAGGCTGCCAAGTTCGACACGAGCCCGTGTGACAGTCGTCAAAACATATCAGATGCTCAGCGAATTGTTGGCGCTGCTGCTGACATACCAGGCCAGGCCGATGCTCAGCAATAGTAAGCTGACGAGAATGATGAAGAGGACGCGTTCTTTGTTCATGGTACTAAAGCCTATGGTTGGTTTATCTGGGCATCAAGTTCGGGGTGGGTGGCCGGATCGGGCAGTAGTTCGGCGGTGACTACTAATCGGTCCTTGGGCAGCCAGAGCGGCGTGCAGGTGTACATGGTAAGGGTCGGCCGCTTGGTGGGGGCGAGAATCTCCGTCTGGTTTGGCTTGACGACGCGCGTACCGGTCACCTTGTATACGTATGTCTTGCCGTTCCAGACCATGCCGACGTTGTCGCCGGTCTTAACTTTGTCCAAGAAGTAGAAGACGCCTTTAGGTTGGGTATAGGTGAAGCGATGGGCCAGGATGACCGTGTTGCCGCCCTTGTCGGGCGTGCTGCCGTCAGGCCAGCGCCAGACACCCTTGTCCAGGGCGCGGTACATGTTGCGGCCTTCGACGATCGGTTGGTCTAATAACATGGACGGGATGATGACGCGGTTGCCCTGTGGCGTGTCCGCGGCCGGTGGAGTAGAGGAACTACCTGCCGGCGTACTGAGCTTCTGTTCGAGCTGCTTGCGCTGGTCGCCCTGTGAATTGATCGTGAATAATAACTGGGGTATGAACGGTACGGCCAATACGTATAAGTTGGTACAGATAACCAGGACCAACAAGAAATTATTAGTCCTGCGCAGCCATTTCTGACCGGATTGCGGTGTGCTGGCGCTGGAAAAAACGACGCCACTACCATTGGTCGGGGGCATGGATCAGCTCATCCGGTCCCGGGTGTTACGCTTTACGCTTGGATGAGCCGCCGTACGCACCTGAGCCGTAGCCGACCTGGGCGTTGCGGTCGCTGCCGTTAAGACTGGTCAGAGTTTTTAGCAGTGCGCTGATGCCTGTGACGGCCACGAAGCCGACACCGACGTGTTTGATGAAATCCTTGCGATCCATATCTTTCTGCATCAGTTTTTGGATTTCGTCCTGAACCTGCGCCATGGTCGTGAGTCCTTTTTTGTTGTTTTACTATCTATTTATATTTTCCGACGTATACAGCATAAAGTCAATGCTTATGCTTGCTCTGGTGCGCTGAAACCCATCGTGCGCGACTGGTTCAAGGCTTGTGCCGGTCTGATGTCCAGGATGTCGCTGACTAGGCGTGGCGTGTGGGATTGCGTGTGTCGCGTCTGCACGGTGTGACTAGTGGCGTTGGGCCGGCGTACCGGTGCGCGCCGTGGCTGTACGATGACGTCGCTGTAGCGCTGCTGTCGTACCCGGGTGGCTGCAGCAACTGTTGTTGGACTGGACGGCTGAACTTTGGCTGGCGCTGCCAGTGCGGCTGGTGCGGCCGCGGTGATGTCCATAGCTACGGCCGGCATAGCCCTGACCGGTGATGTCCGCACCACAGGCGTAGTTGGCCGCTTCTGTGCGGTTTGCTCGGGTTTTATATGTTTTTCAGGCTTTGTCAGGCGTTTGACGGCCCGCTTCTGCTTGGAAATCGATATCAATACGGCGACGACGCCGAGCTGGTAGATAGCGATGATGGGTGCGGCGATCATGGTCTGGTTAAGGGCATCCGGCGTCGGGGTGATAAAAGCTGCCACGATGAAGGCTCCGGCGATGATCCAGCGCTCGCTCTTGAGCAGGCCCATCGGCTTGAGCGGATTGATCCAGTGCACGAACAATAGGAGCAGCGGTAGCAATGACAGGGCGGCGATGCCGGCCACGTAGGCCAGGAAGAAGCTGAGGTAGGAATCGGCGGTCAGATTAGGCGTGACCGAATCACTGGCAAAGGTCGTCAGGAATTGCAATGCAGCCGGGATGGCTACGAAATAGCCATAAGCCGTGCCGCCGGCAATCAGCAGGCTGGCCGCCAACACGACCTTGACGGCTGACTTGCGCGCACCGGCCGGGAGCGCCGGCTTGATGAAGGCATGCAGATGGTATACGGCCAAAGGCAGGGCCACGAACAGGCCGGCGTACATCGATATCTGGAAGATGAAGCTAAAACCGCCGGCCGGCGTCAGGTAACTCAGCTTTTGGCCGTGCAGCGGAGCCATGACCACGTGTAATAATTCCTGACGGAAATTGTACGCCAGGGCGGAGGCTGCTATGAAAACAAGCGCTACCCAGAATATGCGTCGCCGGAGTTCGGCGATATGATCGGAGAAAGTCGCGGGCAGCGCTTGTTGGCTTGTGGTTCGGTTAGGCGTTCTCACCTTGTTTAGTCGTAGAGTTTGCGGTGTTTTTCTTTTCTTCGTCGCCACTTAGGCCTTTACGTAGTTCGCGGGCGGAGTCGCCGACGCTGCGGGCGAGTTTCGGTAGCTTGCTAGCACCGAAGAGCAGCAGCAGTACGAGTAAGATTAGTATGAGTTCCGGTGTTCCGATTCCTGGCATTTAGGCTTTCTCCTTCAAGCTTTTTTGCTATACTTAAGCTTATAATATAACGCTTATACTAAACAGGCAAGATAAAAAATGGCGACATACGATTGTGGAACTTATGGTGCGGGCAACTTCGGTCAGGGGTCGTGTGCAGCCAGTGATACTGATGGTTCGTCCGGTGGGCCGGTCGGCGGCGGTTCTTCTTCGACGGCAACTGGTACGCAGTCGGGTGCTGGCGGCCTTGGCGGCCTGCTTGCCGACACCGGCTACCAGGTGATAGTCCCAGTATCGCTAGCTCTGGCGATAGTCATCGCCGCGGCAATCCTGCTAGTAAAGCGTACGCTACGCGCTCGCAAGCAAAAACAAGCCTGAGCCCTGGAATTGACAGGTCGCGTGATGGCGCTGCGGTTACAGCTGTACGCGCCGGACGGCCGGTTGGGCCGGACGGCGGACATGTCCTGCTACCGCGCCGCGTGACATCGGCCGCACGGGTGTCACATCACTGATTATCGGCCGGATCGGAGCGGCCGGTGGAGGTGTTGCCTTTGTAGCGTTGCTGTGAACCTGCGGTTTGACCACCGGTTTGATCATTGGCTTGGCTGCTGGTCTGACTGCTGGCGTGGCGGCCGGTTTGGGAAGTGGCTTGTTGAGTATCGTCACATTAGGCGCGGAAGCCGGCCGGGCCGCCGGATTGTCCTGATCGTCAGCCGTGCGGCTTACCACGGCGGCGTTAAGCATTGGCACGGATGATGAGCGGCGGTTGCGTAATACGGCTTGCCGGCGACGGCTGGCTTCGGCCTCGTCGGCTTTACGGCGCTCTGCCAGCTTCTGCTGCTTATGGTCGCCGAGCTTGCGCAGCGGGCCCGGTAGCTTACCGATGCCGTGGAGCAGACCGCCCAGACCCAGACCACGGCGCTTGGCAGCGGCTTTGGCAATAGGCCCTGAACCTGAAGACATAGGCTCGGACAAGCCCTTTGGCGTGGTTGGTTGTGGTTTTTTCCTGGTAAGGG
>JALQUD010000076.1:4546-4818 GCA_023268595.1 Candidatus Saccharimonadia bacterium | reverse complement strand
GGGCTGAATAGCTGACGTTCGGCAGCCGGCTTATGATCGCTCTGACGTCGTCGCCAAGCGGCACATCGTCATCACGGTTCAGATGTATCAGCGTGGCGCTATCCTGACTACCGGTGTCCACGGCATGCTTCAGGATGCTGCGGAAGGGCGCCACGCCGATGCCACCGGCGACCAGCAGGCTATGCCGGCGCGGGGATAACCCGAAGCCGTGGTCATTGCCGTACTGTGTTACTGTCAATGTGTCTCCTGGCCTGGCATCGGCCAACCAACGT
>JALQUD010000076.1:0-4536 GCA_023268595.1 Candidatus Saccharimonadia bacterium | reverse complement strand
CGGACGGAAGCAGATTGATAGGTGTGGCTCGGTCGGTGATGACGATAGTGAGTATGTCTTACCACCGGCTAAGTCATAACAAGACGAAGGTGAACCGGCGTTGATGTCTATCCAGTCGCCAGCTTGGTAGTCAAAGCCGGCCGGACGTTCGAACAGCAGACTCAGACAGCCGCCCGACTCCTGCTGACGTCCGGTAACCCGGAGCGGGATGCTGACGTTACTGTGGACCATCGGTTTTCCACCGCTTCAGAGCGGCTTGATATGCGCCATCATCCTTGGCCTTAGCGTAGTAACCATAGAATATGCGGGCCGATTCAGCTTTCGGGGAGTCTTCCGAGCCTTTGTCCTGCGGTTTGATGTGCCCGTCTTCATCGTGTTTGTGGCCACTGGCATGGTTGGCATAGCGCCGTGAACGTGTGAAGCCCATCTGCAGGAACTTGCGCGCCATGTCCATGCCGACGAAATCGCCGGCATCACGATAAGCTTCGAACATGCCGTAGATCTTTTTGGCGGAAGTCTCGGCCGCTTCCGGCGTGGCGAATTTCCAGTATGGTAAGATCTCGCTCTTATACGGTTCGGCTATCAGGACGCCTTGCTCGCCACGGCCCACCACGTATTTTTCCGGGTGCTTACGGAAGTCGGTGTCACGGTATTGGTCGGCGTACGAAGTCTTGTCCATGGTAGCGGTATCTTACAGGGTATCGGCGATCAATACCATGGTTATTACCATCCCGGTAAAGAAGTTCAGGTAGATGAAGCGGCGCCAAGCGCTGTTAGTGCGCGGTGCATCAGCTTCGGACACCGTGTAGTAGGGAAGGACATTCAGGATATACGGTGTAAGCGACAAGGCGATGACAGACGTCTGCCAACTGGCCTGGCTGGCGACCAATATGATACTCAGACCATAACACGCCAACGAGAACCAGACCGTCTGGCGCGCGCCGATGACCGTGGCTAGCGAGCCGATACCACCGGCCCTGTCGGCCTTGATGTCCTGCACCGCACCGAAAGCATGGCTGGCTAATCCCCATAAGAAGAAGGCTGCGACGAAAGGTAACGTCGTCCGGATAGACTGGCCGCTGGCGACGATGGCAAAGATCATCGGTCCCACGAAGTGCAGGCTGGACGTCACGGAATCCAGGAACGGCTTCTCTTTGAACCGCAAGCCCGGCGCGCTATACGCGACCACGCCGAATATGATGGCCAGTAGCGTCCAGCGGGCGCCGGTGCCGGTCAGGAGCATCAGGGTGATGATGAAGGGCAGGCAGCTGGCAATGGCGCTGATGATCGTCAGCCGATGTAAGGCCGGTTGCAGCACGATGCCTTCGGCACCTTTCTTGCGCGGGTTACGCAGGTCGGACTCATAGTCAAAGACATCGTTGATGCCATACATCAGCAGGTTGTAGGGAATCAGGAAGAATAGGCAGCCCAGTACGAACGTCAGGTCGACCTGGCCGGTCAGGACCAAGTAGGTGGCGCCGAACGGATAGGCGGTGTTGACCCACGACACCGGCCTGGATGACAAGACCAACTGTTTAATCTTCTGCATGCTCATCCTTCCGTTTCTGGCGTTCCCACAAATATGGCGCAAGCAAGCAGGCGGCGATGGTGTAGGCGAAATCCTCCACCGGCGCCTTTGCGATGTATGCGCCCAGGATCTTACTCTCGTCGTAAGCGACGATACCGCTGCCGACGATCAGTGAATCGAAGACAGCCGTGAATGCCAATAGAATCACCGTCAATAGCAAAACCCTGCGCCAAGCCATGTATTTTCCAGCCGCACATACCACGCAGACTATGATGATTGCCAGGATCACGCCGTTCAGTAGCAAATAGGTCATGATTGGCGGCTCCGCTGGCGTGGTAACCGCGCCAGCAGCAGATAAAATATCAACGTCACGTATACCAACAGGGCTAGAAAGAACGGTTCTTCCAGCGGCAATTCCGGTGCCAGCACGATGCCGCTGTCAAAGCGCGAGTCGCCGATGAAGAATATGCCCAGGCCGATGCCTAGTATGTCCCACACCAATAGCAGTACGTAGACCGGCAATAGGCTGCGCAGGCAACGTCGCCAATCCTTGAAGAAAGCCAGGCGTAAGCGCCAATCTGCCAGGGCTAACCCGGATAATGAAAAAACCAGGCACGTCAGATACGACCAACGGAGGAGCTCAGCCATTGCCGGCTCCGTCAAGGCGGCCGATGCGGCCTACTGCCGATGAGCTTTTATCACCGGCTAGTCGCTTATAGACTAGTTCGGCGCTGATCAGACACATCGGCAGGCCGATGCCTGGCACCGTGTTGCCGCCGGTGTAATAGAGGTTGTCTAGCCGCTTGCTCTTGTTACGCGGGCGTAGAAAGGCGCTTTGCGTCAGGCGGTGGCTCAACCCCAGGGCGGTGCCATGCCAGGCGTTATAACGGTCCGCGAAATCGGATGGTCCACGGAACGACCGGTAGACGATGCGTTGCCGCATGTCAGCTATGCCGGTCATGGCCTCGATCTGTGCCAGATACCGGTCGGCGTGTTCTTCCAGGTCGACTTGCGTCACGGTCTCGTCGGCTTGCATCGGTACCAGCACGAACAGGTTCTCGTGGCCATCCGGGGCGACTGTCTTGTCCGTGGCGCTCGGCTTGCACAGATAGATAGAGGCCGGCTCGGGCCAGCGCTTGTCGTCGAATATCGATCCGAAATTCTTTTTCCAGTCGTCGGTGAACAGTAGGTTGTGGTGTTCCAGCTCCGGCAGCTTACCTTTGACACCCAGATACATCAATAACGCTGACGGGCCAGGTTGGCGTTTGTCCCAATACTGTTGCGGGTAGGATCGTGCCTCCGCTGGCAGGAGTTGGGTTTCGGTGTGGTGCAGGTCAGCGTTGGACACTATGACATCGAACCCGCGGACCGCACCGTCGGCCAACCGTATACCGGTGGCGTGCTCGTCCTGTGTCTCGATTGCCGTCACGTCGGTACCGGCATGAAAGACCACACCGTTTTGCCGGGCTGACGCATGCATCCGTTCGATCAACTGGTACATGCCGCCATGCGGATAGTAGACGCCCTGTTTGAAGTCCAGGAAGCTCATCAGTTGGTATAGCGCCGGTGCCTCATAAGGCGAACTGCCCAGGAAGACCATCGGATATTCCAGTATCTGCTTCAGGCGACGGTCCCTGAACAGTTTGCTTACGTAGCTGTCGATGTCCGTCAGCGCCATGCGCAGCATGCGTGGCCCGGCTGTCAGGCTGGTGCGGTTGAGCAATGCTTGCGGTGAATCGAAGTTGGTATACAGGAACGACTTTGTGGCGGCGGTGTAAGCTTGCTCGGCACGGCTTACATACGTGCGCAACCGGTCTCCGGCACCAGGTTCGATGGATTCGAAGGTGGCAGCATCTTTTTCTAAATCGCCCTGGATGGTGATAGGCTCGGCGTTCTCAAAGAAGACTTTGTAACCGGGAGACAATCGCTCCAGCTCAAGCTCCTTGTTCAGTGAGGTGCCGATAAGCTCAAAGTAATGCTCGAATATCTCGGGCATCAGGAACCATGACGGGCCGGTATCGAACCTGAAGCCGTCTGCTTCCAATAGGCCGGCACGCCCACCCAGGCTTGGCTCTTTCTCAAAGACTTCGACATGTAACCCGGCTTTGGCCAGCAGCGTGGCGGTCGCGATGCCGCCGATGCCGCCACCGATGATGCCGGCACTGTTGACCGGCCGGTTGCGGCGGCTCATATGCGGGCTCCGCGCAAACGTCTAGCCATGACGCCCGCCAACAACACGGTCTTGCGACGGTCGCTTACCCGGATCCGGGTGGTGCTGAGTGTCGTTGCTGGCGTGCGTACGATCACTGTTAGCAGTTCATGGTAGTACACGAAACTGGCCCGGACCGCATCGCGCGCACCGGATGGCAACTGATCGATATACGTACGTGCCGCCTGAAAGTCCTGGTGGATGTCCTGTTCGATCGATCGCTTGACCTCGTCGGTTAGCGGCAAACCACCGATTGCGAAGTAATCGCGCTCCAGACTGCCGATGTCGTGGGCGATGTCACGCAGGAAGTTGACTTTCTGGTAGGCGGCTCCCAGCCGACGGGCACCAGGCGCAAGCTTGTCATAGGCCTGTTGGTCGCCATCACAGAACACGCGCAGGCACATCAGGCCGATCACTTCAGCCGATCCATGGATGTAGGTATCAAGCAGTTGCTGGTCATAGTGCTGCGGAACAAGGTCCATGGCCATGCTCGCGAAGAACGGACGGGTCAGGTCGTCGTCGATGCCGTACTGGGCTGCGGTCAGAGCGAAGGCGTGGACTACCGGGTTGGCGCTGTATCCCCGTCTGACGGCCCTGGCCGTTTCAGCTTGCAGTTCATCCAGGATCTGACGGGCGTCATCACCACGGTAGGTGTCAACGATCTCATCGGCGATACGGACCAATCCGTAAATGGCGTAAATGTGTTTGCGAATGGGTTTGGCGAACAGCCGGCTGGCACTGCCGAACGAAGTGGAATCTGCGTTGGTCACCAGTTTGGCGACCGAGAAGGCCGTGGAAG
>JALQUD010000075.1 GCA_023268595.1 Candidatus Saccharimonadia bacterium | reverse complement strand
CCACGCATCTGCTTAGGCGTTTTTTTAGGATGAGGTCCAGCCAGATGCGTGTGCTGCGGCCATTGCCCTCCATGAATGGGTGGGCGATGTTCATCTCGGCATATTTCTCTATGATTTCTTCAAAAGTATGCTCGGGCATCTCTTCGATGCGTTGCAATGCTTCCTTCAGGTATAGTGAGTTCGCGAAACGAAACCCATCCTTGCTGATGTTCAGTGTACGAATCTCACCGGCAAAATCATATAAGCCGTCAAATAAGTACTGATGAATTTGTTGCAAGCCTTTGGTCGTACCGACTTCAAAGGACGCTAAGCCGGCGCTGTCAAAAAGCTCTTTAGCCCGTTGCTTGCTGATTTCATCGATGCTTTTCATGGCTATATTATAACAAAAAGAGCTGTATTAACTGATAAATATATAGACATATTGAAATATATCTATATAATAAGTTGCATGACCACATCGCAGATACTCAAAAGCATCGCGGACGACACCCGCCTGGCGATCATCCGGAAACTGTCTTCCGAAAAGTC
The DNA here is from genome assembly GCA_023268595.1 of Candidatus Saccharimonadia bacterium. Lineage (GTDB taxonomy): Bacteria > Patescibacteriota > Saccharimonadia > Saccharimonadales > UBA4665 > JALQUD01. The sequence goes on along the minus strand of JALQUD010000075.1, from coordinate 4,393 downwards.
CCAGGTGGCCTGTAGCGACATCGTCAACGATTGCTCTATCGCCCTGAAGCTTTCGCAGCCTACGATGAGCCACCATTTCTCGAAGCTCGTCCAGTCAGGTGTGATCCTTGAGCGGAAAGCCGGCAAGGAAAAACTGTACAGCCTGAACCGCGACCTGTTATCCGGCATCGGCATCAACCCAGACAAGTTATAAGGAGCCCCCATGACACATAAGCCAGACGAGTCAGACAAGTCAGGTAAGAAACCACGAACCGAAAAGCCGATATCGTTCGGGCTGGACTCGTTCGGCGACATCCCTACCGACGACACCGGCCAATTGATGACCTACGCCGGAGCGATCCGGCAGGTCGTCAAAGAAGCGGTGTTGGCCGATAAGCTTGGCATCGACGTCATCGCGCTTGGTGAGCACCACCGTTCCGATTTCTCGATCAGCAGCCCGGAGACGGTGCTTGCCGGCATCGCCACCCGCACCAAGAACATCAAACTCGCTTCCGGTGTCACCGTCCTCAGCTCGGACGACCCGGTGCGGGTGTTCGAACGCTTTGCCACGCTGGATGCGCTGTCCAACGGCCGGGCGCAGATAATCCTTGGCCGCGGCTCGTTCACGGAATCATTTCCACTGTTCGGCTATGAGCTACGTGATTACGAAGTCCTGTTCGAGGAAAAAGTACAGCTGATGGCTGAGATCCTCAAGGAAAAACCGGTCACCTGGACCGGCACGACACGGGCACCGCTGGCCGGCGCCGAAATTTACCCCAGGACCGAATCGGGGCGCATCCACACGTCCATCGGCGTCGGTGGCTCACCCGAGTCGGTGATCCGGGCAGCCCGCTATGGTTTCCCGCTGATGCTGGCGGTGATCGGCGGTTCGCCGGAGCGCTTCGTCCCCTATGTGGAATTATATAAGCAGGCAGGCGCACAGTTTGGCACGCCGACTGACGAGATCGGTCTGCACTCCCCCGGCTTCATCGCCGATACCGACGAAGAGGCCGTGGAAACCGCCTGGCCGGCCCACAAGATAAACTTCGACCGCATCGGCCACTCCCGCGGTTGGCCACCGCTCAAGCGCGAACATTTCGACGAAGAGGTGGCCAAGTATTCGCTGCACATCGGCTCACCCGAAACCGTGGCGCAGAAAATGGCCAAGACCATCAGAACGTTAGGCATCACCAGGTTCGACCTGGTGTACGGCGGCGGTCCGATGCCAGCCAAGGCCCGTCTGCACATGATCGAGCTATACGCCACCAAAGTGATCCCCCGCATCCGCGAACTGCTGGCGGAAGATGACAAGCCTGGCAAAAAGGCTGCCCGCTAGATGCCGGACAATCGGAAAGCGCTCACTATACTCGGAGCCGGCAAACTCGGCATCGTGCTGGCCCAGCTGGCAGTGCGCGCCGGCTACGTGGTCTACATCGCCGGCTCAGCCGGAGCCGAAAAGATCCGGCTGACGGTACAGGTACTCGCACCCGGTGCTATCGCCGCCACGGCTGATGACGCCATCAGGCAGTCCGATATCGTGATTTTGGCCTTGCCACTGGGCAAATACCGAACGATACCCAAGGAGTTACTGGCAGACAAACTGGTCATCGATGCCATGAACTACTGGTGGGAAGTCGATGGTGAGCGGGACGACCTCGCGAACCCGCAGTCTTCTAGCAGCGAGGTCGTGCGTGACTACCTTGGTAATCCCCGGCTGGTAAAAGCTTTCAGCCACATGGGTTACCATCACCTGCTCGACGAAGCCAAGCCATCCGGCAGCCCCGGTCGGAAAGCTATCGCGGTCGCCGGCGACAATCAAACTGACAATGAATCGGTCGCGGCGCTGGTCAATGACCTGGGATTCGACCCATTGCTGATCGGTCCGCTGCATGCTGGCAAGCAGCTGGAGCCTGGTCATGAAGCGTTCGGCGCCAATGTCGATGCCGGGACGCTCAGACAGTACGTTGGCTTATGATGCTTATGTGTTTCCGATATCACGCTAGCTAGACCTATTGACCTATCGGCGACCACAATTACGGTTTACTGATCGAACGCATTGTAACCCAATCAGTAATCAAGCGATTTATTAATTCTAGTAGCTCTACTCCATTTTATGAGTATGTATCTTCCTGCATGCTAAGTTCTGACGGATCTGTGCATAAATAGTCCCACTTACCTCCATTGTAGGCATCATTCCAGGCGCTTTCACCTTGAAAAAATTTTGTCACGGACATCCTTTGCGCGGTTTACTATTTCTGCCATCATTTCCTGAGACCCAGCTTCGTAATGTGCCAGGAAATCATCGAGCGACATTTCTCCCCTACCGAGCGACTCAAATTCTGGAATAAATTCATTCACTTTAGTGACTCGCCCTGCCGTGATCAACATGTACGTCACATCTTCGGCAGTCGGTCCTTTGTAGTCGGATGAGATCACGCCTATTAGGTACAGGGAGTCGTCTAGTTCGATGGCCGCCTCTTCTATTGACTCACGCTGCGCTGTAGCAACGACATCGGCATCATACGATTCTGTGTGACCGCCGGGTATGTCCACTCCTCGCTGCAACCGAGTAACCATGATTGTCTCTTTACTAACGAACGGAACCACAGCCACACTAGTTACGAGCGCAAAGTCTGGAGTCGCATCGATTCCTCGCTTCAAGCAAAAGTGAACAGTCTTGCCTTTGACGTCGTCGCTAAATGTAATCTGCTTAAAATTTTTCTGGTAGTTGTGAGAGGGTACCAGGAGCACAGCAATCCCCGCTTAAAACACCATTATAGCATCTATCTTATTAAAGCTGGGGTGTTACAAGATAGTGGAGCATGACAGCAGTCCTTGGCTCACTATGATAGAGGAGGCTCTAATTGTAATTAAAGAGAGTTAATGGTTATCAGGACTTATGAGACTTGAACATTTCAGATATATCCGCCATCTCATCCACTAACTCAATACTGTCTATATGTAAGTGAGGTACATATGGAACAGTGTAAATATCTGGGAACTTACCTTTTCCATTTAGTGTGGTTAATATTGCAGCTTCGGGCAGCTCTCCCGAAACTATAATTGGCTCACCGCCCCAGTGGTGTACGGCCCTTAAGGCATATGCACCTGCAAGTTTAGTGTGCTCTGCATCAAGTATATGCACCTGATCTAAACGCTCGGCACGTTTTTCACTTGAATATCCAGAGTTGTTAGGAGGCAGAAGGCCATGCTCTCTAATACTTTCCAAATGTGTACTGGATGTACCGTGAACAAATTTCATTGACAAATATTAACATAAAATGTAGTATTTGTCAATGTCATGGCTCCGGCGGCTGGGTCGGCCATCTCGTGGCCTCTTTCGCTGCGGCGTGCTCGATGCGAGCATCTGCGCGCGTCCTTGCTGCACCGAACCAGTTATTGCATGACTGCAATCTGCCTCTAGAACCCGACCAACGAAAACAAATAAAAAAGACCTGCGATTGCAGATCTTTTTTATTTGGCTCCGGCGGCTGGGCTCGAACCAGCGACATTTCGGTTAACAGCCGAACGCTCTACCACTGAGCTACGCCGGAATATATGTGCAAGGTGCTTCCCTGTCGTCGGACTGTACCAGAATAGGTCAGCGAGCGATGTTTTCGCCAAGAGAATTGCGTAACAGAGGTGATTATATCTAATGCGCCGCAATGGTGCAAGTCTTTCGTATGCCGGCACTTCGTTACATGTTTTACAGGGGTAGATATGTACGAAAGTACGGACACCCAGAAAACAGAAAAAAGGCATGCGCCACCGCGACTTTAGCGGTTGCCGTGCTTGAGCGCGGCGTTGATAGCGCGAGATTCGTCGCGCTTCTTAAGCGTCTGGCGCTTGTCGTATAGCTTCTTGCCTTTACCGACGGCGATGCGTAGCTTGATGTAACGGCCCTGGGTCAATAATTCCAGCGGTACGATGGTCCTGCCCTGTTGTTTGGCGTCGATCAGGGCGTCGATCTCGCGGCGCTTAGCTAGCAGCCGGCGGGTGCGCGTCTGGGTCTGCTCGTCGATAGGCACGCCGCTGGTGCCATTGATGGCTGCGCCCAGCAGCCACAGCTGGTCGTCCTTGACGGTCACGTAGGCGCTCCGCAGCTGGCCGTGGCCCATGCGCAATGATTTGACCTCGGCACCGGTCAGTTCCAGTCCGGCGGTCAGACTGTCGCCCAGTTCGTAATCAAAACGGGCACGGCGGTTGGTGATCCGCTTGGCTTGGGGTGCTTTCTTTTTCTTGGCCATGATTCTTTCCAGTATACCGCGTATTGCAACGTTTGACTATATTATAGTTTTATGTTATAATGAAATAATAACGATAAGGCAGTGACATGCGTATCAGCAGTGAGCTCTATCCCGATCCGGGATCGGCCGACTTCACCGTAGTCCACTACGAAACCGACTTACCAGAC
>JALQUD010000074.1:274-4979 GCA_023268595.1 Candidatus Saccharimonadia bacterium | reverse complement strand
ATGTAGCCCGTGCGTCACGTCGGGCGTACATACCGGCTATATCGTCCTATCCATAGCTATGTCATGCTGTAGTATAGGCAGTATGACGGCAGAGGCGGCACGGATACTTATCATCGAACCCGACAAACGGTTGGCTATGACGTACGCCCAGGCTTTGCGCCGGCTACACTACGAAGTCGATAGCAGTACCAATGCCCAGGAGGCTATCATGGCTGCCGATGCGGCTAAACCGGATCTGGTGCTGTTGGAGTTGCAACTGACGATGCATAGCGGCATGGAATTCCTGTATGAGTTCCGGTCGTATGCCGAGTGGCGAGACATACCGGTGATAGTCGTCAGTACTATCCCGCCGACCGAATTCGAGAGCTCATATGGCTTATTACAGGAACATCTTGGCGTGACGGCTTTCCACTATAAACCGCATACCAGCTTGCGTGTGCTGTCGCATGCTGTGGAACAGGCCTTGGCGGGACGTCGGCATGCCTTGGGTGGGAACGGTGGGGAAGACCGCTGATGCGCCAGCTCGTAACCGAAGCCATCATCCTGCGCCGCACTGATTACGGCGAGGCCGACCGCATCCTGACGCTGCTGACGCCCCAGCATGGCAAGTTGCGGCTGATCGCCAAAGGCGTACGGCGCGTCAAGTCGAAGCTGGCTGGCGGTATCGAGCTGTTCAGTGTCAGCAACGTGACGTTCATCCAGGGTAGGAGTGACATCGGCACGCTCATATCGGCACGGCTCATCAATCACTACGGTGATATCGTCAAGGACATCACCCGGACGATGCTGGGATATGACCTGATAAAGATGCTGGACAAGGCTACCGAAGACGAGCCTGAGCCGGAATATTTCCAATTGTTGCTTCAGGCCTTCGAGGCGCTTGACGATAGTGCTGTCGATCCCCAGCTGATCAGGATGTGGTTCATGATGCAGCTGCTACGGATGTCCGGGCATGGCCCGAACCTGGAAACCGACGTGGCGGGCAACCGGCTTGAAGTTGACGGGTCGTATCACTTCAGCTTCGAAGCCATGGCCTTCGCGCCCGCGCCCCAGGGTATGATGACCGCCAACCATATCAAATTCTTACGGCTCGGTTTTGCCGGCCATCGCCCGCAGGCAATCGGGCAGGTCCAGGGCTGCAAGCAACTGGTCGAACAATTGCTGCCGATGGTCCATGCGATGTTGCAGGAGCATATCCGTACCTGACCAGACTCGAACCGATTGTCGGATTGGATATTTGTGTAGCGGCTGTGTAGACTGCACGGCGCTGTGTAAGCGTCCAGGTGATAGATGGATAATAAAAAAGGCCGGCGGCATCACATGACTGGCATCGGCGGGTAGCCGGTAATCCGATAGTCATGATGGCCGCGCGGCCGTGGTCCGTGTCCTTCCGGGGCATCGCTTGGGGCGATGTTGCGTTGGCAGGTAGCCGGCCCGCCGGAAGGCGCTCGTTACAACCGTTCTGACGCTGAACTGATTCAGCTCATCGCTTCTTGAGCTTGCGTTGGGCGGCCAGGGCAGCCAGGTAGGAAGCCTTGGCGACTTCCAGGAGCAGATTGCCGTCGTCCTTGCGTGGCGTGATACCTGCGAAGTAAACCTTGCCCAGCGGGTCGTTCTCATCACCAGACGTCTGCTTGCTGTTCTTGGCCGGCTCGCTCTCGTTGGACATGTGTCCGTGACCTCCGTTGGTCATAGTCGTGTTCGGCTGAACGTCACCAACCATACCAGAGTAATCGGCCCGGTGACAAGCCGACGTCACATAGGCCTCAAGCCAGGCTGCAGCCTACAGGCTCCATCTGTTATAATCACCACATATGAAAAATCCCGACACCGCCAACAACCCAAGCATGGAAGATCTCGTCAGCCTGGCCAAGCGCCGAGGCTTTATTTACCCCGGATCGGACGTGTATGGCGGATTGAGTGGTACATGGGACTACGGTCCCTTAGGTGTGGCGCTCAAGCGTAACATCATGCAGCTGTGGTGGAAGATGTTCGTGGACGACGCCGACAACATGTACGGCGTCGATGCGGCGATATTGATGAACCAGAAGGTCTGGCAGGCCAGTGGCCACGTCGATACCTTTACCGACCCATTGGTGGAATGCTCCAACTGCAAGGGCCGTTTCCGTGAGGACAAGATCGATACCAGCCGCTGCCCAAATTGTGGCCAGAAGGGCACCTTCGGCGAGGCGCGCCAATTCAACATGATGTTCAAGACGCATGTCGGACCGGTCCAGGACGACAATTCGATCAGCTATCTGCGGCCGGAGACCGCCCAGGGTATCTTCACTAATTTTAAGAACGTGGTCGACAGCTTTTACCCTGATTTGCCGTTCGGCCTGGCTCAGCAGGGTAAGGCCTTCCGCAACGAGATCAGCCCGCGTGACTTCATTTTCCGCTCGCGCGAATTCGAACAGATGGAAATCGAGTACTTCGTGCACCCGGACCACTGGCAGGAAGCCTTCGAAGCTTGGATCGCCAAAGTACATGAGTGGACCGAGGCGCTCGGCCTGCCGGCCGAATCCGTCCACGAACTGGAAGTGCCAGAGAACGACCGGGCCCATTACAGCAAGCGTACAGTCGACTTTGAATACGATTTCCCGATCGGCCGCGAAGAGCTGCTTGGTCTGGCGTACCGCACCGACTTCGACCTGGGCAACATCCAGCGTGTCAGCGGCAAGACCATGGAATACCGGCCAAAGGATGGCTCGGCGCCATTCGTGCCACATGTCATCGAACCGTCATTCGGTGTTGAGCGGGCTTTGATGGCCGTACTGTCGGCCGCCTATTGGAACGACACCGACAACGAACGCATCGTGCTGCGCCTGCCAAAACAGTTGGCGCCGGTGAAGGTGGCCGTATCGCCATTGCTTAAGAACAAGCCTGAGCTGGTGGCCAAGGCACGCGAAATCTACGCCTTGCTTAAGAAAGAATTCGGTGCCGTGGCATGGGACGACAACGGCAATGTCGGCAAACGCTATCGCCGCCAGGACGAGATCGGTACGCCGTACTGCGTGGTCATCGACTTCGACACGCTGGAAGGCGAGAACGCCGGCACGGTGACGGTGCGTGAGCGTGACACGACCGCGCAGATGCGCTTGAAGACCGACGAGCTGATCGATCTGCTCCGCAAGTAACCATTGATCGTATCAATCGGCAGTAGGTCGCTCCCAGCGGTATAGCATATCAAAATGCTCGCGGTTCATAGGCAGGGCTGCATCTATACGGCCATCTTTGTACCAGTTCGTAACGGTATCATAGCTGGCGCCGAGTAACTGGCCGACCATATACCGAGGAAGCGTCCCATCGGTCTCTTCGAAGGCTTCATCAATCGCCCGTGTGTGGTTTTGCTCGATCTCATCCATGGTCTGGCGGGCAATGTCGGTGATGGCGAACTGATTGGCGGCTCGAAGACTTTTTGCAGGTCGTTCGGTCGTCCAGTCGGGATTTTCGGCCAGGGCTTGCACATAGCTGGTAGGGTATTGGGCTATGCGGCCGGGCGGTATCAGGCGATGTAGCTTCCGGGACATCTGAGCCATAGTGTCGTGCGATACCCCTAGCTGATCAGCGACATTACGGAAGCGTGCAACTGGTAGCTCATATCTTACAGGCGGGCGATAATGACCAAGCTCGGCTTGGGTGGTAGCGGTGGTAACCTTAACGGCCGGATAAGATGTCGGACGTTGCCAAGAGTAAGCTTGTCGCAAGTCGGACAAATGTACAGCCTGATGACCATGTCTGTTTAGCGTTGGAGGTGACACGTAGCCTTTTGCCAGCCATCGGCTGGCACTAGTTGGTAACACTTCAAATACACGGGCTAAGTCATTATTAGTGAGCATACCGTCCTGATTTCTAGCAAGCGCCGTAATTATACGGGATTCGTGTTGCCACTCGGAGGTCATGACGGCATTCATAGCGACGACACTGCCAGCAAATAGCGCCAGACCTTCTACCTGGGTCTGGCGTTCATTCCACTCCGGACTCTCCGCTAGGGCTCCTACGTAGTGGTTTGGGTACTGACGACGGCCTCCAGGCATGATCAGGCTGTGGGTTTCGCTATGATATCGCGACAGTAGCTGTGGAGACATGTCGAGTACATCTGCTGCGTCTTTGACGTCAAGTAGCTCTAAGTCGGGCATCTCACTCATAATACTATTATATCACAAAAACTTAATTTTGTATACAAAATGTGTTCGGTGTAACAGGGGAATGGTATGATAAGACACGTATCACGACCACCAATACAAGCGAGGGGACCACATGACGATTTATTACACCGATGGCAGCGCCAGCCCTAATCCGGGGCCGGGCGGCTACGCCGTCATCAGCGAGCGCAAACCGGTAGCGCTGGGCTACGCAGGCAACACGACCAACATCCGCATGGAGGGGCTGGCGATCATCGCGGCGCTCAAGGATGCCGGTGGCGCGGAGTGTACGATCTTCACGGACAGCGAGTTCTGGATCAATGTCATTACCAAATGGTCACTGGCCTGGGAGCGTAACAACTGGGTCAAGAAGGGCGGTGAGATCAAGAACCTGGATATCGTCAAAGAGGTCTGCCCACTGTACCGTTCCAGTCGTGCCACGCTGACGTGGGTGCGTGGCCACCAAGGCGATGAAGGTAACGAACTGGCCGATCATTGGGCTAACGAAGCCCGCAAGAACCGCATGACGCTACCTGAATAGCTATCTGTCTTGGATATAC
>JALQUD010000074.1:0-264 GCA_023268595.1 Candidatus Saccharimonadia bacterium | reverse complement strand
GTTGGTGTCGGAATCAGAGCTGTCGCCGTTCTGGCTGGAAGTGGTGGACGTAGCCTGGACGCGTACCGTAGTGGCCAGGTTGGTGCCGATGATGTTGTAGGCGGCCAGATCGCCATCGGACAGTGTGGCGTTATTAGGCTTGTTAGCAAGCGGTAACGAAACGATCACGTAGTAATCGCCGGCCTCAAAGACGTAGCGGCCAAAGGACGAGGTGGATTTGGCTAGCGTGAAGTTGAAGACCGGTACGCCTGTCTGACTCTTGAT
>JALQUD010000073.1 GCA_023268595.1 Candidatus Saccharimonadia bacterium | reverse complement strand
GGCCAGGGCTTGTTCGAACAGCTTGCCATCATCTTCCGCGGAGTATTGCTGTTTGGCTGCCGATGCGTGATGGGCTGTCGATGAGGGTCGGCGTGTCGGCTTGGCGAAACTGTTGTGGGCTTGCGGAGTGGGCTGTTTGACCGGGATGGAGGCGATCGTGGTCTGAGCGGTCTGGACTGGTTGGTGCTGTGTCACGCTGACGCCACTAACGGTCGTGGCCGCATGGCCGGTCCATGGCTTGTGCTGCGGTGCTGGTGCGAAACGCTGCACCGCTTGGTTGCGGTCGGTGGTGCTGGCCAGCTGTGCCCGGCGCGGGTTGATGACCGATGATGATAATTTGGGAGTTACCGTCGGAGCGATGCCACGGCTACGGCGGATGGCGGCGGCAGCGCTATGAGGAGCCTGCTGCACGGCTGGTTGCGCAGTCGCGGCGGCAACGGCATGGGATGGTGCTTTCACGGCGCGCCGCATCAGGGTCCGGGTTGGTTGCGGCCGGTGTGGGTTGACATGTTTGGGGGCTGGCATCGCGGCATGCTTGACGGCAAGTGGCTTGGTGGCTGGCCGGGTTGGTTTCATCATGCCGTCCATGGAAGGTCCTGCGGCATGACGCGCAGGCTGGCGCAGACCGGTGCGCAAGCTGGTCTGCTGGGCAGCCGGATGCGGCGCCTGACTCGTCTTGACGGCGACCGGAGGAGTCGTCTGGGTTTTGGCAGCCTCGGTGCTGATCACCGCCCCGGTGATGGCATCATAGGTCCGTCCGTTGAGTTGGAAGGTCGGACGCGTCACCGTGCGGTCTCCCGCGCGATCCTTTGTGCCATGGCGCGCTTGCGCGCAACGCGCCCGGATACGCTGGTTGTGACGATGTGGTGCATAGTGTTTTTGGTCACCTTCGTAGTTACTTGTGTATTAATTGCCTCGACATAACTCATACTTCGTCGCTGTGGCCCCATGTGTACGACGGGCATGACGTAAGCGGTTTACCCTATAGTAACCCGTGTTTCCGGCTGTAGCAAGACGCTCATGCATACTTTTTGTGTTCAACCCCGGTACATACTAGGATGCATGCTGGGGTGCATGCTGGGGCGTATGTGACAAGCGGCTATCGATACCGGTGCTATAATGAGGCCATATATGATGGATTTCCTAGACCCCAAGAAAACTCGTGCGCACACTATCCGGTTATATGTTGGTTACATCCTTTTGGCGGTGGCTATCGTCATGGCCGCCGTGGTGCTCCTATATCAGGCTGGCGGTTACGGTGTGAACCGTGATGGAGAGGTCATCCAGAACGGTCTGGTATTCGTTTCCAGCGCTCCTTCCGGTTCGCAGATCACGCTGAATGACAAGAAGTCGGCGACCACCAATACCCGGCTGTCACTCCAGGCTGGCAGCTATACTATGAAGCTGAGCCGTGAAGGTTACCGGGACTGGCAGCGGGCGCTGACCATCGAGGGTGGTAGTGTCGAGCATGTCGACTATCCCCTGCTGATCCCGAACCAGCTTGATACGAGCGCCGTGGCCGACTACCAAGCCCAGAGTCCGATGGTGACCCAGAGCCCTGACCGGCGTTGGGTGGCGGTCCAGTTGCCAGGTGAGCCGGGCAGCTTTGACGTCTATGACGTCAAGGATCCGGAAAAGGTCAAGCAGCAGAAGACCACGGTCAGTGTGCCGGCTGCGGTCCTCGGCATCTCGGCTCAGGACGGCCAACAGCAATCCTTTGAACTTGAAGAATGGTCGCGCGACAATGACCATATGCTGCTGAAGCACGTCACCGGCAACCAGTCGGAATACATCCTGTTCTCGCGCACTGAGCCTGAGGCCAGCGTCAACCTGACGACCAAGCTGCAGCTCAAGCCGTCGGAGACGGTCACGCTGCGTGATAAGAAATTTGACCGCTACTTCGTCCATGACACGCAGGCTCAGACGCTGACGACCACCGACCTCAATAATGCATCGCCCACCAAATTGCTTGACGGCGTCATCGATTATAAGTCTTACGGTGATGATGTGGTGCTCTACGCCACGGCCAAAGATGCCGATAAGGGTAAGACTTCCGTCAAGCTGTACCAGTTCGGTACCTCATTCCAGCTGCGTCAATTGACGGTCGCCGATGACTATCTGTTGGATATATCAACGTATGGTAGTGATTGGTACGTGGTCGCCGGTACGGCTGCGGACGACCATGTCTATGTGTACGAGAATGCCGGTCAGAAACTCCGCGACAAGCCCGACCTGCCGCTGGTGCCCGCTAACATTCTCAAAGTCAATGATCCTAACTATGTGGAGTTCTCTGCCAACAGTCAGATGGTCATGGCCCAGAACGGCCAGGACATCGCCGTGTACGATGTCGAGAATGAGCGGTCCTCGACCTATCGGCTGGAGCAGCCGATCGACCGGCCGCAGCAGCACGTGACGTGGATGGACGGCTTCCACCTGATTGCCGTATCCCAGGGCAAGGCGCTGATATTCGACTATGACGGCACCAACGTGCAGTCACTGTCGGCCGCTTCAGCTGATTTCATCCCGTATTTTGATACGTCATACCGGACGCTGTATACCTTCGCGCCGGTACCGGCACAGGCTGCCGGCCAGCAAGGTGCTTCGCAGACGCCATCAGGAGCGGCCCGTCTGAACATGACACCGCTACGTACGGTCCGCGACCGCTAGGGCGTTAAGACTCCAACGCCTTCTGCCAAGTGCCGCCAATCGTTCAGGAGCCGCTAAAGAAACCGGTGATACGGTTCCATAGAGTCGGACCGTTGCCGGGCAGGCCGGTCTTGGTCTGGCTTGCCGGTGGTGTGGCCACGCCATTGTTGTTGGGGTTCGGACTGATCTGCTCGCCCCAGACCGCCAGACGGCGCAGCGTGGTGCCGGGTGGGTCGCAGGTGACAAGCATGGCGGTAGCTTTCTTGTCTGGCACGGGGTTCAGGATTTCCACGGCATTGGCTGCCACGACCTTCTTGTCGTACACCTGATAGGTATAGACTGTCCCCTGGTGCGTCAGATAGAATTTGTCGCCTGGTACCAGTTCGTTGAGCAGCACGAAGGCGAACTTGTATTTGCCGGGATTGAAGATGTTGTTGCTGGAGTGGCCAAAGAACGAAGTATTCCCCTGTTGGCCTGGCAACGCGGTGGTCGGATAGTGGGCGACGCCACGGTCCAATGCCTCTTCGAAGGCTTTTTCGTCGGTAGTCTTAGTCGTGAAATCAAGCGGTATCTGGACATTGATCTTAGGTATGATCACTTCGTCGTCCTTGGTGGGCGAGACGCCGTCCGGTCCGACGATGATCGGCGTGGCGCTGACGTTGCGGCTGGGCTGGATGAATGGCGCTATGACGACCTCGTTGAAGAAGCTGAATAGCACGATGACTACTACCAGGCCGCCAAAGCCGAGTCCGAACGCCAACGATTGCAGGTGGTGACGAGTCTTGACGCTGCGCTTGCTGACCGTGTCGCGCAGGTTCTGCCGGATACCGGATACCGCCGATAAGTCAGGCAGGCCGCCCTTGCTTTGCTGGACGTTGCCCGTTGGCTTCGGCTGGTCCGGCGTGTTCACTGGTTGGTGCGGTGGCTGCGTGCCGTCATGATCTTTCTGGCCAATGCCGCCCTGGTCGTCCGGGATCGCGCCGACTGACGGCACCGTCGGCGTCGTCGCGTTGTTTGGCTGCAGTGCACTGCCCGGGTATAGCGGATTATACGATGGACTTGGTACGGGCTCTTGCGCTGCGCTTGGTTGGGCTGCTGGTTGTTGCTCAGCGCTGTGCGATATGTGCTGGCTTGCGGCGGCTTGCTGCGTCGCTTCCGGCTGATACGTGTATTGCGGTTGGATGCGGTTGGGCTGCTGGCGTGTCTGGGCGCTGTGGGCGTAGAATTCCTGCCAGACATCGTGCTTCTCATTATCTGGGAGCTGTTGGTAGTAGTTGTGCCAGGCGGTCTGGATCTCGCTCATCGGCCGGCCCGAATCGCGCAGTGACTGCATATAGCGCTGGTGCTTGGAAACCGGCTGGCCGGCTGCCTGGCTCGATTCGGCTTCGGCTATCTCCTGTTTGGCATCCGGCTCATCCTGGTAGATACCGGCCAATTTGCGGCGGATCAGCTCCACGGCCGGATCATTTTGTCCGTCGCCCTGCCCTGCGGGCGCGTCGGTGTGCGCTACCGGCAGTCCGTATTCCTGGCTATCATTGCCATTGCCGGCCGGCTGGCCCCGGTCATCGTTATAGAATGGGTTATTCGTCATAGTGAAGTGATACGCTTATGCTCGCGCTCTCTGCATCAGTATAGTACAATACCAGGGTTAAGCACACCTTTACGCGCCTTTGCTGATCCCGGTGTTACGGACTCGGCGATCGGACGCGGATGCCACGGGCAAGTGGCGGAATTGGTATACGCGACGGACTCAAAATCCGTTATCAGCAATGATGTGAGGGTTCAAGTCCCTCCTTGCCCACCAAGTAAAAGGACCAGCTAGTGCTGGTCCTTTTACTTGGCTGAAGAGGAGGACTTGGCGGAGCGAGGACGCGCACACAAGCTAGCTTGGAGCACGCCGCAGCGGAGAAGGCGCAGCCGCTACGGCAGCGCCAGTGGCGCTGGCCGCCGTAGCCCGGCGACCCTGGGAGCCGGGTTGGCTGAGCCGGCTCTATTGGCCGGCGGCCAAGGCAAGTCCCCATTGCAAGTACCTATTAAGCAGTACTCTGATGCATGCCCTTGCGGTGTGGGTCGCCTGTTATGGCCATGAGAAGACCGTTCGATAGCGTGTCCAATCGCCGTACCTCTTCCTGGGTGGCCTGGTTTGTGTACTCTAGGCGGAGTAGAGCCATTGTCGACGTGTTGTCGGCGTCCGTCGGTTGAGTCATCTGGGCATCACAGCAACCGGAGACGAGTGTGATGTTTTCATCATAGTCCTGCCGCCTCCGCAGCTGCCGTCTCATCCGATGCCGTCTCATCCGGCCGACTGCTCCATCAGTAGCAGCGTGTCCATGCTTATCGTCGGCGCAGTCCAGTGGTTGCCGAGACTCTTCACAGTAGCTTAGGCAGCCAT
>JALQUD010000072.1 GCA_023268595.1 Candidatus Saccharimonadia bacterium | reverse complement strand
GAGCGCTTGAAAGGTCTGGACCGCAAACAGGTCACGATGTTCGCTGTGATCGCGGCAGTCGCCGTGACGGGATTATCGCTGATGGCGTTCACTCAGGCCGCGACTAATATGCAGGCTAGCGAGGCCGAATCGGGCACCCTGACAGGACAGAGCCGCGTGACCAACGGCAGTGGCGCTTCCGGCAACTTGGGCGTACGCTTCGGCGAAGCGCCGTCCGCCCCCAGCATCGTCAAAGCCATTCCCGGCGGCACCAACCTGGCCGTAGCCTGGAATGCAAGTGCCACGCCGAACATCAAGGGTTACGAAGTCTACCGTAATGGCAGCAAAGTCGCCACCCTGACGCTCGGCAGCGGCCTGACCAAGATGGAAAAGCAGGCCCGGTTATACCTGGACACCAACGTCACCCGCGGCACCACCTACCGCTATCAGGTCAAGACGGTCGCCGCCGACGGCAGCACCTCCGGTCTGAGCACCGAAGCCAGCGCCACCCACCCGATCAACACGACACCTACGCCGACCGTCAGCTTTGAGTACACCATGGGCCCGGCACCGTCAGCGTCGGTCATCAGCAAAACCGACCTCGAGGCAGCCTTCCGGCGCACCTTCCAGACCTGGTACCCTAAGATTTCCGATGCCCTGGCCTATCCTTCCTACACGCCTATCAGCTCGTTCATCGTCGAGACCAACCCGGGCCTATCGGCAGCCGGTGCTTCGGGTAACCGCATCGGCTATAACCCCAATTGGATAAATAGCAATCCATCCGAGATACAGAACCTGGTGGAGAGCACCACCATACATGAGATGACCCACGCCATCAACGCCTTCGGCTCCAACGCCAAACCGGCCTGGCTGGGTGAAGGTATCGCCAACTGGACCGGTCTGTCGCTCGTACCGATAGAGACCGAATTGCTGAGCGCTCCCCTGGCGGACCCGCTGTATGACACTGCCCGGCTCAACCAGGGTTACGGACCGGGAGCCGCCTTCATCTACTATGTCCAGAACAAGTATAAGGCCAGTTTTCCACGCGACATCAGCATAGCCGTGCACAGCAACACCTACAACGCCAACTTCCTGCAATCGGCCACCGGCAAGACCGAAGCCCAACTGGTCGAAGAGCTGCGCACCAGCTCGTCCGGCGCCACCGGCCAGATCAGGAATGGCAATAACTGCTTGCAAGCAGACAGCGCCAATAAGGTCATGACGGTGGCGGCATGCGCCAGCTCATCCAAGAACCAACAATGGACCAGTCTGTACCCGTACGGCGTGACCAAGACGACCGATAATTACACGACCTTCTGGCTTGGGAACTTTCAGCTCGGCACACCGAACTGCCTGATACTATCCGGTAGTCAGATAACCGGTTACGGCTGCGGATCATGGTCCGGGCAACGTTGGCAGCTCAGCCCTAACGGCAGCCTGGTCAATGTAGCTACCAACCAGTGCCTGACGGCCGCTACCAATGGCAGCCTGTCGGTGTCATTGTGTAACGGTAGTGCCAGCCAGCGCTGGCAGCTTCCCTGAATACGTATGCAATTTGGCGATTATGTCATATCATAAGCGTAGTAAAAGGAAACAAACACAATGGCAAACCCTGCGCGACTACCCAGCCCCGGCGGCGATGACGGTTCCTGGGGCACCGTACTCAACGACTTCTTAAGCGTGGCCCACAATACCGACGGCACCCTGAAAGGACGCAACGCGCCTAACGGCTTCGCAGGCCTGGACCAAGATGGCTACATCGCCACCAACGTCATCCAGGACAACGACGTCGGCAGCTACCTGAGCGTTTCGGCATACTCACAAACCATCTCAGGCACCAACTCGGAATACGCCCTTTTCGAGACGGTTAACGCCCAACGTGGCAGCGCTACCAGCTGGGACTCCGTCAGTGACCAGCAATTCCTGACCATCCAATCGGACGGAGTGTACGCCATAAGTGCCACCATCGACTGGAACGATACCGCCGAGAACGGTGTGCGGTTCGCCGAGATTGTCTGCAATTGCCAGTTCCGTACCGGCGACCAACGTGTCAGCGGTTCAAGCGCCACCACTACTACCCAGATCACGCTTAATTTCACCTGCTTCCTGCAGGCTTCGCAGAATATCGGCCTACTGCTCGGTCATACTTACACCGGCAGCGGCAGTTTGACACCGTATGTCAGCATGCTCGTGACTAAAATTGCCCACGTCGCTGCCTAGCAACCAACTGACACATTCCCGACTATAAACAAAAACCACCATGCATATGGTGGTTTTATAAACGTAGATGGTCGGGGATAAAGGACTCGAACCTTCGACCTCGCGGTCCCAAACCGCGCGCGCTAGCCAACTGCGCCAATCCCCGGCATTACATAGGTAGTGCCGACTACAGGGGTGATTATACCCTATGCGTTTGAATTATGCCAGCCATTCAGTCTTCATCAATCAGTTGCATGTGCTCGACGGCTGTCGCCAGGCCCTCGTCATCGATTTCTACGTATAACGCGTTGAACTGCATGCGACCACCGGTCTCCAACTGGTTACGGCTGGCCTGGCCGGTCTGCCAGCGACGAATGATGACATCAAGCTTGACGCCCAGGCTGGAGTCAAGCGCGCCGCACATGCCGACGTCGGTGATATGCGCCGTGCCGCGCGGCAGCACCATAGCATCGGCGGTCGGCACATGCCAGTGGTCACCGACCACCACCGCCACCCGGCCATCCAGATAATAGCCGATGACGCGCTTCTCGCTACTGTAATCGCCGTGGAAGTTGACGATGGTTGCCAGCCGCGGCGTCTGCATCTCCTGTGCCAGGATGGCATCGATGCACTGTAGCGGGTTGCTGAGCGGCTTGCCGGCATCACGGCCGATGATCTGCCCGAGCAGGCTGATCACCAGGATCTTGCCCGCCGGCGTGTCCAGATATTTATAACCAAGGCCGGGGGTGCCTTGCGGATAGTTAGCCGGCCTGATGATCGGCTGCGAGGGATCGTTGAGCGCCGGATAGATAGCCTCGTCGTGCAGCGTCCAGTTGCCACCGGTACAGAAGTCAATACCACAAGCTTTCATGCGGTCGTAATCCGTCAGGGATATGCCTTTGCCTTCGGACACATTTTCCGCCTGGGCAATCACCACATCAAGGCCCCGGTCCTGCCGCAGGTCCGGCAGGACATGTTCGACCACCCGGAGTCCGGCCTCGCCCATGATGTCACCGATGTATAGCAGCTTCATGACCTTATTGTACGATACCCGATGAGCCGGGCGCGAGGCCAAAACTAATTAACGTACCGGCTTATTTGATGACAGCCAGGCTGCCGTCGACTGCTAGAAGCGTCTTGGTGTCTTTAGTCAGATTAGGAATGACATAGGTGACCGTCGGTGAGACAGGCTTAGCCGAGGCAGTAGGACTGAACGAAGCGCCGAGCTTGGCATCGGCAATGACCGTCACCTTACCGGCCAGATTGACCGTCACCGCCTGGCTGCAACCTTGCTGGACCTTACTGATACAAGCGTTGAGCGCACCGGAGCTGGCACCGATTTCCTGACCTACGGCCGGCAAACCCGAGCCGGATAGGCTGATATCGTTCGGAAGTGTCATCGAGGCGTTGGCCAGGGCGACCAGTTGTACGGCGCCGCCGTCTTTGACCTCTATCGACATAATCCCGAATGCCGCCGGCTTGGCAGCGATATCCTTGGCATCCTTAAGGGCCGGATCCTTGCCGAGCACGACCCGGTTGTTGCGTCCGACGGATACCTTGCCGGTCAGTTCAGGGCTCGTACCTTCGAACCGGTATGACCCGGCCGTTTTGTCACGGTCAGCGAACACTAGCGAGCCGGTACCCTTGATCGCTCCACGTGACTCGATCGCCGCCGTGTCATCGGCCACGAACGAGATAGCCTTATCGCTGATGTTCATCGCCGAACCGGTCTTGGGTGCGAATGTGAGCTTAGCGGTACCGCTGGAGCGTACGGTCTGGTCGGCCGAGAATGTGACAGGCGCCGTAATAGTAATCTCCGGTACGACAGCCGCTTGCCCGACACTGACGTCCACACCCTTGGAAATCACGAACGGCTGACCATCGATGCTAGCGTTCACCAGATCAGACGAGCCCTTGAACGTCAGCTTGCCGATGTTCAGGTCCTTTATATTGTTCTGCAAGCTTTGCTGGGGCGTAGCACCGCTGATCTTGGGTAGTTTGGCCACGTCTATCTCTATGTCCTGACCATTGGAAGGCTTGCCGAGCGACCAGTTCTTGTCATCGGCCCAGTTCAGCGTATCGGCGCCACCGGTCCAACTATTGGCTGCGGCGGCCTTCTTCTGGACCGGCTCGTTCTCATTCGAGAACGTGTACTGGCCGTCGTTATCATCAGCCTTCATATAAACCGCGTAATAATAGGTAGCCACTCCGGCGAGCGCCAACAGGACCAGCACTATGGCGCCGACCATTTTGCGGCGGCTCCGCTTGCGTGGACGTGCATGCTGCGGCAACGGTCCGGCTGGCGTCTGTGGTGGCGGCATCGGTGGTCCGGCCGACTCTGGCTCCGACGCGCCGGACGCAGATGCCTGGGCTTCATCAACTGTCGACTGACCGTCAGACTGGCCTGGACCGGCAGGTTCCGCCAGAGCGGCGGATGTGGCGTCAGCCGTTACCGTCGCTGCCGGCGCAGACCCTTCCAGACCTTCGGCCGGCGGTGCCGGCAGCGTGCCGAGCGGATCGGCGGGCACCGTTTGCTCGATGGCAGGCTGGTCGGCAGGAGCTGGACTTGGAGCGCCGGCTTCATATTCAACCGGTGACGGTGGCACGGTCTGACTGTCCGTTGCCGGCGAAGGCTTCGGAATCGGCTGGGGATCCGGTTCGATGCCCTTCAGGACGTGGGACAACTGAATCGTAACTTCCTTGGGAGCGCGAGCCGCTTTCGCGGCACTGTCGGCTCTTCCGGGCGTGGCCGCCGGGCTGATCGTCGAACCAGGCGTCAACGGCATCGGTGCGTCGTCATCCGATCCAATCGGTTGTAGTTTTTCATCCGGCTGTTGTTTGGGCTGCATGTTTTTTATCTTCGTTTAGT
>JALQUD010000071.1 GCA_023268595.1 Candidatus Saccharimonadia bacterium | reverse complement strand
GGTACACCTATTATATAACCATTTCAGGTGACGGCAAGCATAGGTCGACCACATTATCAAGAAAAGTTTACAATACTATTGTAAAAAATATAATTAAGTGGCATAGTAAACTGGTTCATTCTGCCTTTGGCAATGACTGGACAAGCTCCTTCCCAAGATTCCATCCCCGCTCTACCAACCTAGGAGGTTGTAATGAACGAGACTCCGCTTCTACACCGGCCGAACAAGCTACTGAACCGGTACGCCGCGCGCTACCGTCAGACCGCACCGGTACTGACTACCGATGGCGACATGGCTGGCATGAAAGTCGTGGCTGACTGCTACGGCTATGCCGGCTGGCGTGTCGTCATCGTCAAGCATCACGATCGTGATGAGACCGGGACCGAAGACCGCTACGCTGCCTACTGGCACCAGGTCTTTGGCCGACCGTTGCTCCGCGTAGAAGAGGTCAGCGTCAATGACAAGCTGGGCGACCCCAAGCGGGTAGTCGACCTGGACTTCGCGTTCAAGGCTGGCCACTGTCACATCGGTGGTACCGCCGCCAAGGACGGTCGGATGATACTGGACGTCGGCCGTAAGCCGTCGCTGGCGTACCGTCTGTCGCCTGTCTTGTCGGAATATCGTTTGCGAGCCGACGGCGCGTTGGTGACCGCATCGGACGACATGCCATTGGCTTCGCCGGTGCTGGAGCAGACCCTGGTATACGCCAGTCAGCTGATCGCCTGGCTGCAAAGCCACGCGCATGTTCCTGGTACGGCAGGTTCGTCGCTGGTCCTGTTCGAGCGGTTGCTGGGCAACCTGCTGGACACCGGACATGAAGCTCACGTCTCAACATTGGCGGAGTCATGGCTACGTGTGCCGCTACCTAAGCTACACGCCTTCGAGGCGACCGCAGCCCGGCTGTACCAACGCATGGCATCAGGCATGTCCGGTGGTGAGTTCAGGCAGTTCGCCCGAGCCCAGTCCGATGACATTCTACTGCTGCCGATGCTGCTCGCTGACGTCGTCGCCCAAGCCCGTCCATGTGATCGTCCGAACAGCCCGCACGCTTCCACCCTGGAAGACTGAAGAGAGAGGACACGGAATGACCGATCCGTCTGACTACGACCGCTTTGGCGGTTTCCTGGAAGAGTGTCGCACCACCCTGACCAAGACGGCCAAGGTCGGAGACACCGAGACGCTGGCGATGGCCGGTGAGCCCGATGGCCTGCACGTCATGCTGCGCCGGCTGGCCGATGGCCAACTGGCTGCCTACTGGCGGGCTGAAGGGTTCATGGGGCTATACAAGCACTCCATCGACTCCATGACGTCAGTACGCGATGATGCCATCGACTGCACCGTCAATGTGTCCGACCGGACCATCGGCGCCGAACACGTGGTGGTCAACTAAGAACTGCCGATGGCACGAGTGACTGACAGGTTTGCGACGCGCTACATCCCGCGTCTGCCCGTCGGCATGTTCGAGATCGTCATCACGCCCGGTGGGCCGGTCATCGAGGATGCCCGCACGATGACGCTGGCGCCCGGCCTGCTGGTCGCAATCCGTGATGACTACCGTCGGTTGAACGATGTGGTGTACGCCGGCTTGGAGGCTGGTGACTACTACGTCGGCTCTTCGGCGGTCGAGGCTGCGCAGCGCTTGTCGCTGACGTTACAATCGGCCCTGGCCGGTGGTTCGCCTGAACGTAGCACGGTGGCAGTTCCGTCACATCTGCTGCTGACGGCGCTGTATGACGCTGCCCTGTTGGGTTCGTCGTTGCAAGCCCAGCCCGGCTGCGCCGGCGCTGACATCCAGAAGCGGCAGGCCCGTCTGTCGGTCGGTATGACCGATCTGCAGCAGGCTGTCATCACCGCCTACGAAGTGGATCTGATGGGATAAGGAGCTGCCCTTGGGCGGACACGACGGTAACGTACCGGAGGCTTTCGCCTTCGCTACCTCTTACACGTCGTGTCCGCCCGCAATCCCAAACCGTTTTATTAATTGATATCGGAATCGAGCAGCTGGCGCTGGCGTGGTCCGTAGTCCATGCGGTCCATCCGGTCGTTGCGCTCGTCCAGGCTGCCGTTAGCTGCCAAGATAATGAACAAGCTGATCATGCCGACGACCACCACGACGTTGAAGACGGCGACGATGATGACCGCCAGCTTGACCCACTGGTAGTTCTTGGCGAAACCTTCCAGTGGCCGGTCATCGTCCTTGGCCTTGAGTTTTCCAAACGCCACCAGCAACAGGTCTACGACGTGCCATATGCCCAATCCACCGAGGGTCACCAGCTTGGCTATGCCGCTACCGACTTTACCTAAGTAAAAACGGTCGATACCGAGGTTTCCTAAGAAGTAAGAAATGAGCAAAGCTACCAGATAGTTCTTGTCGGGGTTCTCGCCTCCCGTCGTGCCTGGCTGCTGCGGCGAGGCCGGGTTGGCAGCCGGCCGGTCGCTTATGGGCGCTTCGTGCCCGGTCGTGTTGTTCGGGCCGCTTGGCTGTTCGGTGCCTGGGGTTGGCAAAGTATCGGTGTTCTTATCCATGACGTATCTCCTGGTTAGCGTTTCTATGTATAAAATACCACGGATTTCGATGGATTGCTGTAGTGATGCATATTGAATAACTTGGTAGTTCCGGAGCGGAGGCATGGGCGCGTGTGGCGCGATGCCTCCGTTCCGGAGATCGGACAGGTCGGACGGGTCAGATGGTGGTGGGTGCCTGCAGTGGCGAACCATTGGCGGTCATGGCGACACCGATGCGCAGTGTCATGAGCCGGCTTCCCTTGTTGAGACGGTAGATGACTCGGTCGGAGTCGAACCGTACCTCACCGCTCTTCTCGAGCTGGATCGGCATGAACCTGCTAACGAGCTTGTGGCTGTGACGCGGGTCAAGATGCACCATCGTGGTCTTGCCGTACTTCTTGCCGAAGATGGCCAACCTGCTGATTTCCAACGGTTCACTCGACATTGACCCTCCCAACACGACTGCTGAGATGTCGTCGAACTCCACGGTGTAGCATGCCGACTTGTCAATGGAGAGCATGCGGCCGTCGCCGAGTCTGAGCTTGCCGAGTGCGCTGAAGTCCTCGGTCGGGCTGACCAGCCGATGCATGACCGGTCTGGCCGCCTTGACATCCTCGGGTAGCAAGACCATCGGGCAGCCGTCGCCTTCGTCGAATACCAGCGTCGGTCCGTCCTCGCCGCCCAGACCGTGCACCGTGAATGCCATGTTCCTCACCTCTCGGATCTGTCGATCGAAGTCCATCCTGTTGGATTGAACCCGACAAGTATACCGCCGCAGGCGTTTATGTCAAAGCAGCAGCGCTATGGCTACGGACGCTTGCTGGCGTGCGATTCATAGCAAACCGCACCGGTGAACCCGGCGACAGCTGAATGGGTCGTGCCAGAGGGTAAATCCAGGGCGTCGCCCGGCTGCATGGAGATGCGCTTGCCTTGGCTGCTGCCGTCGTCGACGGTAAAGACGATCGAACCTTCGGCGCACCACAGCTGCTTGTCATAATCGTGGCTATGCGCCGGAAATTCCTCGAACTCCTCGGCATGCCACTTTTCGGCGGTTATCTTCTTATGTGCGAACAATGCCTCAAGTTCTTCCTCGGCCGACTCGTAATCTTTGCTCCAACGGTATTTGCGTAATTGCATCGTCCTAGTATGACACAACTTTTTAGGCTTGCTTTACCTTTGGCCGGCCGCTACCCTTGCCTGCGTCGTGTGGGCGGACGATCAGCGTATTATACGGCGCGGCGATGCCGTGCTTATCAAACAGCTTTTTCAACTGGCGCCGGAAATCGCCGGCGACTTCCCATTGGCTGCCCGGCTTGACCTTGCCAAGCGCCTTCAGCGTCACGGCTGAATCACCCAGCTTGTCGACGCGGAGCAGTTCGATCGGCTCCAACACGTTATCCTTGAACAATGCGTTGGCGGCCGTGGCGGCGCCAGCCTGCTTGATCAGGTCCTCGACCAGATCGATGTCGGTGTCGTAGCTGATGTTGATATCCACGTTGACCTGGGCGAATTGGTACGACATGTTGGTGATGACGCCGATGTTGCCATTGGTTAGGATGTGCAGGTTGCCATCCAGGTCGCGCAGACGGGTGGTGCGGATGGTGACTTCTTCGACGAGTCCGGAGACGGTGGCGGTCGGTGTGGCGATGGTGACGATATCATCGACGCGCAACTGGTTCTCGAAGATGATGAACAGGCCGCTCAGACAGTCCTTGATAAGGCTTTGGCCGCCGATACCGGCTACCACGCCGATCAGGCCGGCGCTGGCCAGCAGACCGGACAAGTTGACCTTCAGGATGGACAGGATCAGGATGACGCCGACGATCCAAAGCACGATGGCCAGCGCGGTGCGGAAGAAGTTCTTAAGCGTGGCTTCACGCTTCTTCTCTTCTGACCGGCTGCCGTGCTTGAGACTGCGGACGCTCCGTTCGACGATCTGATCTATAAGGTAGCGCAGTGCCATCTGCGCCAGTGCCAGGAGCAGGACGGTCAGTAATACGTGCACCCACGGGCTAGCGTCGGCGATATAGCCGAACAGATCGCCGATCGGCTGTAATGGTCCTGAGCTGGTGTCTTTCTGTAATTCGTTCATAGTAACCAGCCTCCTGTGCGCTCGTCATCTTCTTCGGGATATGGTTTGAGTTCATCGAGTCCGTCTTCGGCCACATCCGGCAAGCTCTTTGGTACGTTGTCTCCGTATGGGTTGTGCGGTGAGCGGCCATCGGTAGTGGTTGTCACCGGTACGGGCGATGTTCCCGACGCGTCGCCATTGCCGGCCGGTTGTTCCGATGATGGCGAATCCGGCGGTATCACGGTCCGGCCGTTCGGACTATGTGTCACCAGACTTGCTCTGGTGTCGACGGCCTCTTGGCTGCGTCCAGCCTGTAGCTGCCGGTCGAGCTGCTCAAGCGCCTGTTTGCTGCCGTTCCATTCCACACGCTGCACCGCATCGGCGTATGGTAGCCAGGCGTAGGTGCTGAAGCGCGGGTCGCTGATGGTGATGGCGGCACCGGGAGATACCTCGGCCGCGAAGACGATGTTACGTCCGCGCAAGTTGCCAGCGTACCATTCATAGCTGTATGTCTGCTGGCTGAGTCGTTTGAAGCCATGCAGGCCGGCCTGTTCGATGGCGGCCTGGCGCAGGCTGTCGATCAGCGTATCGGATTGGATGACCCGTTGCGTTATGAACTGCCAGATAGCCTGGCCCTGGTCAGTACGGTTGAGTAGTAAGTACTCGTACTGTCCGTTCGCAGCCTGGCGGTAGACGTTGAGCTGGACGCCGAGCTGTGCTTCGGTCGGCACCGTTGCTGCGTGATGCTCCTCACGTTTTACGCCGTACTCCTTACCCTTGAACTGCTGGCGCCATTGGGCGGCCGACATTTTCATCGGGTCTGTCTCTACGGGTTCGGCTGGCTTAACCG
>JALQUD010000070.1 GCA_023268595.1 Candidatus Saccharimonadia bacterium | reverse complement strand
AACATCTACCGCTACACCCTGGCCGGTACCGAAGTCTCGGCACTGCTGGGCCGTATGCCATCGGCAGTGGGCTACCAGCCTACTCTGGCCGAAGAGATGGGCCGCCTGCAAGAGCGCATCACCTCGACCAAGACCGGTTCGATCACCTCGATCCAGGCTGTCTACGTGCCAGCTGACGACTTTACCGACCCGGCTCCGGCGACGACCTTCGCCCACCTGGACTCGACCATCGCCCTGAACCGTGCGCTGACCGAGATCGGTATCTACCCTGCCGTCGACCCGCTCGACTCCAACTCGACCATCCTTGACCCGCAGATCGTCGGCCAGGAACATTACGACACCGCACGTGAAGTCCAGCGTGTCTTGCAGCGCTACAAGGACCTGCAGGACATCATCGCCATCCTCGGTATGGACGAACTGTCCGAAGAGGACAAGCAGACGGTCGCCCGCGCCCGCCGTATCCAGCGCTTCCTGTCGCAGCCGTTCTACGTGGCCGAGAAGTTCACCGGCAACCCGGGCCAGTACGTCAGCATCAAGGACACTATCAAGGGCTTCCGCGAAATCCTTGAAGGCAAGCACGACGACAAACCTGAAAGCGCCTTCAACCTGAAGGGCGCCATCGAGGACGTCAAGTAGCATCATGCGGTTTGACCTGATAACCCTGAGCGGCGTCAAATACAGTGCCGACGCATACTCGGTGCAACTGCCGACCGCCAGCGGCATCGAGACGGTATTGCCAAGCCACGAGCCGCTCATGAGCGTGCTGGTGCCGGGTGTGATATCGGTGCGCCGCCAGCCAAAGGACCCTGAAACGAGCGTTGAACACTACGCCACGTACGGCGGGGTCGTCGAGGTCTCCGGGGATGTCGTCCGCGTGCTGGTCGATGAGGCTGACCAAGGCGATGACATCAACGAGGCTGAGGCCGAGAAGGCCCGCGCCTTTGCCGAGGACCTGCTGAAGAAAGCCGGTTCGCAAGTCGAACTTGAACATGCCCAGAGCATGGTCGACCGTCATGCCGTCCGGTTGCAGGTAGCGCAGCTCAAGCGTCGCCGCCAGCGCTGACGCTTACTTCAGTTAATCGCATAAGCTTGCAGCCGTCGGTTTCCTGAGTATAATAACCTCCTATCGTAGGAGGTTATTTTTATGTCCGAGTATATGGCCTCACCAGAGGAGTATGAAGCAGGGTTTGAGTTCTATACCAGCCAGGAGAGTTATGTACCATTCACGTTGGCTAAGCCGCCCGATATGCGGCCGCAGGTGGCCTGTATCGACCCGCGTGATACCGATCAGGCAGAATTAACCGTCGATCTTCAGTCACCTGGTGGTACGGTCGGCGCTGGTATGGACGTGGCGGTCGTCCAGGCGGTGTACCGAGGCTATGGCAATTCAGTGGCATGGTCGCTGAACAAGGCCACAGAATGGCTGCGGAGTGAGTCCCGGCCAGGCGCTCACCAAACCGGTTGCAAGTACGATATTGGCAAAGTAGCGCTATTAGGAATGATGTCCGATGCGCTGACTAACGATACGTTCGAACATCCGGTCGATACGTATGGCAGGGCGTATTTCAGATCCCCTAGGTCGGCTACGAGAGCACTTGAAGCTGCCGGTAACGGCGCATCTATCCAGCGCGCACACATGGAGCAGGCTCAGGCTGAGCTCCGTGAGCCCGAGCTCGCATATGACATGGTGCGGTCGACGTCGGAGGACAAGCGGGCTGTGCCGGCTATGACTTCCGACAACAAAGCGCAGTTTTACGTAGTCAACCATGTGCCTCTTGGGCTGGACAGGCATGCCGCGTTGCGTTCCGGTGAACCGTTAGCGGCGACAGCGTACCACGATAACCTTGGTGCTGATATAAGATTGATCGACAGGATAGCTGACGGCACGCTCCGGGATGACCTGGTCGCGGCACGGATGCTGCGCACGATCGTTACCCGCCAAGCGGTAGCTGGTTCGTTACGACATATTGATGTGACGGATGCTGATGATCGTTTGCGGTTTGACGTTTCTAACAGTTGAGCCGGCTTGCGCCGTGCGGTGGGCGGGCGTATCCTACTTGATAGGAAAATAAGATGACGCAAAGGCCCGAAAGCGCATTGTCGCGTGGTGGCCTGAACGCTATGTAACCGTAAGGGACGAAACGAACATGCAGACTGGCATTGCAGACAATGGAGCTAATACTGATGATGTAGTCCGGGTGACTTCGGCCGACGGACGATGGACGGCCGAATTCCTGCCCAAACCGGCTGGCTGGATGGCTGGTGCGATAACCGGGCACGTCTTCGAGGATGACGACGACCGTCGCAAATACTTGCAGGAAGTGGTCGATTCCGTGCGCCAGGTCATGCAGGATGAGCTGGCGTATTCCTCGTGTACCGATGGCCGCAAACGGGTCAATCTGGTCGATGGTCAGCAAGTACCGGTGCGTGAACAGGTCGTCGGTACCGATACTATGTGCGCTTTCGTGGCCGCTGAAGCGCTTGGCGCGCATTTTTATGGTGACGACCTGTACCAGCCGGTAGAAGTGCGCATCCGCCGTGTCATCAGACATCTGATGGATAACGGCTACATGCCGACGGCCCACATTGCCTGTGGTGCCGCCGGAGGTTTTACGACGGTCATCAACCGTGCTACCCAGTTCATCAAGGACAAGAGTTACGTGGAGCGTATGCAGGCGCTGACGGGTGGTGATTATAGCGACACCCTGCACTATCTGATCGTCGGCAGCTACCAGAGCCGTCTGGATAGTGGTGTGTACGACGGCTACCGTGACGGACTGGTCTCGGAAATCGTCCAAGAGCTGGTCGGCGGGCATGCCGTGGAAGTCTATGACGATGATGGGCGGGGAGTCCATGGCCACCGCGAGCAGATGATCGTCTATCTGGATGAGTCCGCCAGAGGATACGCGGTCGATCCGAACGCACTTATCAATACGGGTGACCATCAGGTCTTTGCCGTGAATGTCAGCCGCATCGATGATCTGGCAAAGGTGATGAGCGGCGATGACCAGTACGGTATCGACTACCGTACCGCCCGGCTGGCCATCGAAGACTTTTCGTGTGCCGGCCATGGTACGTTGGCCGCCAACATCGAGACGGTCATAGTCTCTGCCGCCGGCCGCAGCTGACTTGACGGCCGGCTAACACCTTGGCGGTAAGCGCTAACACTTTACAAACGTCGTAAGCGCCGCTATGCTTAGAAATATCAACAGTATAATACGGAGGAATCCTGTATGTTCTCAAAGAATAAGATCGCCGCACTGGTGGCCGAGTTCCTCGGCACTGGCGTGTTGGCGTTCGCCGTGCTGACGGTCAGCCGTTCGCAGATCGGTATCCCTTACTTCGTGGCCTTTGCCGCTGGTCTGGCTGTCGTTCTGCTTGGCGTCGCGCTTCAGCGTGACGTTCACCTTAACCCTGCGCTGACGCTGGGCCTGTGGACCGGTCGCCGCATCCGCACCGTCAAGGCGGTCGCCTTCATCGCTGTCCAGCTGCTCGGTGGTTTTGCCGCTTTCGAGCTGTACAAGTACTTCTCCCGTGGTCCGGTCCAGCCGCTGTCGACCGCATATGACGGCCGTGTGCTGGTCGCTGAAGCCCTGGGTACGTTCATATTCGCCTTCATTGTGGCCGGTGTCGCCTACCGCCGCCAGCACTGGCTGGTCCGTACCGTCACCTCCGGTGGTGGTCTGGCCTTGGGTATCCTGGTCGCGTCGGTAGCTTCTGCTGCCTTCGTAAACCCGGCTGTCGCCCTGGCTGCCAACGCCTGGGCTTGGACCACATACGTCCTGGGTCCGGTCCTTGGTGCTATCATCGGTGTCAACCTGTACGGTCTGCTGTTCGCTCCTAAGGACGGCAAGCGTCTGGATGCCGAGCCGGCTGCCGTAGCTGAATCATCGCTGCGTGAAGCTGAAATCACTGAAGAGGAAGACGAAGCTATCGAAGCCGAGATCGAAGCTGAAGAAGCTGCCGAAGAAGCCGCTGAAGAGCGCAAGAAGGCTGACGAAGCCCGTGTCGCCTCCAAGTCTTCCAAGAAGGCCGCCAAGCGCAAATCCAAGAAATAACCACCTAGGTTATCCAATAAGAGCCTGCACACATACCGTGCGGGCTCTTTTATATTGGTGTGCTGCCTATGTTGCTATAAGACTATGCGCTGATATTAAAAAACACCCCGGCGAACCGGAGTGTCTCATCGTTGCTATCAGACCAGGCTACGTCTGGTAAGCGGGCTTGGGCATCAGTGCTACGGAACAGGTCGGACATTCCTCGTAGCGGCCAAACTCGGTGAACCATTGTTCGGTCGCTGGAATCAGTGACGTTATGTCCAGGTATCCGATCCAGTCGGCGGCTGAGCGTAGCGCCCAGCCGGACTTACCGGCAAAATGCACCTTGCCCCACTCGACGGCGGCCCAGTTGGCGCCTACCGGGATGACCGTGACCGGCAGCTTGGGCTTGTCCGCCTTGAGCGGCTTGCCTTCGTGCTCGCGCATCAGGTTGGTGGCTACCAGCTCGCCATTGAGCAGTGCGGTCTGGGCCATGCCGCTGTACTGGGTGCTGGCGTTGTCGCCAAGCACGTAGATGTGCGGTTCCGCGCGGAGATGCTCATCGACGACTACCTTGCCACGTGGGTCGAGCGTAAAGCCGTTGTCTTTGAAAAACGGATTATTAGAGACGCCGGCAGTCCATACCACGGTGTGGCTTTGGATAGGTTTGCCGTTGATGATCAGCCCATTGGCATCCTGGCCCTGGACGGCTGACTTCAGGTAGAGGCGGACACCAAGCTGGCGCAGTCGCCGTTCGACAGCCCTTGAGGTGGCTTTGCTGCAACGGGGTAACAGATGTGGAGAGGTCTCCACCAGGTCGATGTGCAACTTGCGCCGGCGCAAGTTGTGGTTCTTGCGGATGGTGCGGATGTACTCCGGCAAGGCGCCGGCCAACTCGATGCCGGTGGGCCCGCCACCGACGATCACATAGTTGAGCTCCGGCTTGCGGTCGTCCAGCAGCTGGTCGTGCAGATGACGCTTGAAACGCACGATCTCGTCCTTGGATTTGATGCTGTAAGAGTATTCGGCAAGTCCCTTGATGCCGAAGTAGTTGGTGACATTGCCAAGCCCCATGATGAGCGTGTCGTATTTGTATTTGCGGCTGTCGCTGGCATGGAGCGTCTTGGCCGCGCGGTCAAGCTTCTTGGCCGTGCCCAGTACGAAACGTACCTTCTTGGCAGCGATCTGCTCTGCGAGCAGCTGCTTGATAGGTATGTAAGACTGCTCGCGCATACCACCGGTAGCGGTGTGGTAGAACGTCGGATAGTAACTGAAGTCCAGGTTATTGGACAGGAAGGTTATGCTGAAGTCGTCGTGTTTGCTGAGTTCCAGGGCTGCTTTGACGCCGCCGAAACCGCCACCGACGATCAATACTTTGTGTGTTGCCATTAGCACTATGATAGCACAATACCAGGTTGCGATAATCTGGTATTGTGCCGGTGTCGTGCCCTGCTAGCCGTGC
>JALQUD010000006.1 GCA_023268595.1 Candidatus Saccharimonadia bacterium | reverse complement strand
GGCAAAGACCGGGTAATGTTCCTTCTTGAGGTGTGGAGCACCGATGATAGTCTTCTCGCTATCGATGTGCGCCACGATAGCGTCGATCTGGGACTGGTCGTAACCGAGGGCCTTCAGGGCGCGCGGTACGGTCTGGTTGACGATGCTCATGGTACCGCCACCGACCAGCTTCTTGAGCTTGACCAGGCCGAGGTCCGGCTCGATACCGGTGGTGTCACAGTCCATCATCAGGCCGATGGTACCGGTCGGAGCCAGCACGCTAGCCTGTGAGTTACGGACGCCGTACAGTTCGCCGAATTCCACGGCTTCATCCCAGGCGTTGGCAGCGGCACTCAGCAGTTCCTCGCTGACCAGGCCGGCGTCGATGTCGGACACGGCGGCGCGGTGCATGCGCAAGACGTTCAGCATGTTGTCGCGGTCCTTGTGATAGCCGGCGAACGGACCGACCTTCTTGGCGACGCGGGCGCTAACGGCGTATGAATGTCCGGTCAGCAAGCTGGTGATAGCAGCGGCTTGGGCGCGGCCTTCGGCGGAATCGTATGGCAGGCCCTGGGCCATCAGCAAAGCACCGAGGTTGGCGTAACCGATACCCAGCTCACGGTAGGCGCGGGCGGTCTTGCCGATCGGTTCGGTCGGGTAGTCGCTGTAGCCGACCAGGATTTCCTGGGCGGTAAATATCAGCTCGACGGTGTGCTTGAAGGCCTCGATATCAAAGCTGCCGTCGTCCTTGAGGTACTTAAGCAGGTTGATGCTGGCCAGGTTACAAGCCGAGTTGTCCAGGTGCATGTACTCCGAACAAGGGTTGGAGCCGTTGATACGGCCGGCATTCGGCGTGGTATGCCACTTGTTGATAGTGGTGTCGAACTGCATGCCAGGGTCGGCGCATTCCCATGCTGCCTGGGCGATCTGGCGCCACAGGTCACGGGCTTTGACGGTGCGGACGACCTTGCCGCTCTTGACGGCACGGAGCTCGTAATCGCTATCGTCTTCGACAGCCTTCATGAACTCGTCGTCGACGCGGACCGAGTTGTTGGCGTTCTGATACTGGACCGAGTGGATGTCCTTGCCGTCCAGGCTCATGTCCCAGCCGGCGGCTTCAAGATCACGCGCTTTGCGCTCTTCGCGGGCCTTACACCAGATGAACTCTTCGACGTCCGGGTGGTTGGAGTTAAGGATGACCATCTTGGCAGCGCGACGGGTCTTGCCACCGCTCTTGATGGCACCGGCGCTGGCGTCGGCACCACGCATGAAGCTGAGCGGGCCGGAGGCCGTACCGGCACTCTTGCCAAGCGGCTCGACGCTGGAACGGATCGAGCTGATGTTCAGGCCGGAACCTGAACCACCCTTGAAGACCATGCCTTCTTCGCGGTACCAGTTGAGGATGGAGTCCATGGTGTCCTCTACCTTGAGGATGAAACAGGCGCTAGCCTGCTGCGAACGTTCCATGGCACCGATGTTGAACCAGACCGGCGAGTTGAAGGCGGCGCGCTGGGTGGCCAGCACATACTTCAGCTCTTCGCGGTAATCTTCTGCTTCAGCCTTCTCAAAATAACCTTCCTGGATACCCTGACGGACGACGGTGTCGACCACGCGGTCAATCAGGTCGCGCAAGGACGACTCACGGCCGTCGGTGCCTGGCGTACCGGTGAAGTACTTCTGGGCCACGATGTTGATGGCGTTCTGCGACCAACCCTTTGGAAAGTCCACGCCATACTGCTCGAAGACGGCCTTGCCGGTCTGCGGGTTCATAAGCACCGAGTCGCGCTCTACCCACTCCAGCTGGTCGTACGCCTTGCTGCCTGCCGGCGTGAACTTGCGCGTGATTCCAAGTCCCACTGTTTGTGACATTGTATTCTCCCCTCCTAATTCCGGGCAGCCGGTCTCTCTTTTTTCGGCTGTTCCGGGTTTTGTTTTTTGGTTACGTTGGTGAACGATGTTGAAATTTATGGCCGGTCGGCCAGCAGGTCCTTGCGGCCCCGTATCTCCGACAGCTGCTGCTCAAAGCCAGCGATGTCGGT
Source organism: Candidatus Saccharimonadia bacterium (assembly GCA_023268595.1). Lineage (GTDB taxonomy): Bacteria > Patescibacteriota > Saccharimonadia > Saccharimonadales > UBA4665 > JALQUD01. Next base: position 23,655 of record JALQUD010000006.1, on the reverse strand, counting down.
GAAGCGCCGGTAGACACTGGCGAAGCGCACATAGGCGACCTCATCCAGCTTGGCCAGACGCTGCATGACCATGTCGCCTATCTTGGCCGACGACACTTCGGGTTCGCCACAGGCGTATAGCTCACGCTCGATGTCCGAGATCAGCCGCTGTAGCTCGACGTTGCCAAGCGTCGTCTTCTCTGACGCCCTGAGCAGGCCGCTCAACAGCTTCTGGCGGCTAAAGAGCTCACGTACGCCGCCATTGTTCTTGACGACCACGATCTGCGGACGTTCCAGACGTTCGTACGTCGTGAAGCGGTTGCCACACTCCAGGCAACGGCGCCTGCGCCGGATGGCCTCACCGTCCGAAACGTCACGCGACTCGATGACCTTGGTGTCGTCATGATGGCATTCGTTACATTTCACGGTTTCCCATCCTTTCGCACTCCCCCCATTGTACTTATAAAAGGTGCGTAAGCCGTGCATAGCAAACAGGACTCCGGGGCTGTGACCGCTGTTAAAAGCTTGCTTCAGTCTGTTCCGAAAATCCGTTCCCGACCATGGAGGCCGGTTTGCTGAGCCCTCGTGGTTACCCTCCACATATAGCGCTTAGTCCTTTTATATTAGACGTATATATAGTGCTTGGCAATCGTATTTTTGTTGCAATATGCGCTACGCAGACCGTCGTGGATCCGGCCTATCGAGGATCAGCCACCGAGTACCTGTTGATCTTGGTTTTCTTTTTTACATCGAGTCGCTCCGCAACGACATTAATTTTTCCTGTCTGCGCCAGATTCCCCAGTAACCTCATAACGGTATTCCTACTCATAGCACGACCGTCCTTACTCAACTCGTCCCGAATCTCCAAGGCGGTAACCGCACCTAGTTTTTTAATTATGCCTACCATTCTTTGATTAGTTACTTCCGATCCCTCGGTCGACCCTGCGTAAACTGATGAAAATCGTCGGGCCTTTGCCATTATGGCGCTACAAGCATCAGGATCCGACAGGATACCTTTAGCTCTTTCAATGAAAGCTTGTCTGTTCCGGGGAGTCTGCACACAATCCAAGGTATAGAGCAGATCTTCGATGGCTTCAGTATGATCCGCTGCAATTTTTACACTATTTCGCTTGATTGGCGCACCATTACGGTCAGTCAGTACAAGCCCCGGATACAGGCCGCTCCGAACGCTCGTGGATCCAACTAAACTGTTATAAAGCGGCTGGATGTCGATACCCGGTTCGATTTTCTGGCATAGCTCGAGCAGACGGTCGAGCGTAACTTCTTTTTCATCGGTCCTATACAACCACTCGATTGTTTTGTATACGGTGCGGGTAGTTACGGAAGCTTGTTCAAGCTCGATCGATATATGCCTGTAGGTTGGGTCGACGACTTCCAGGATAGGATTATAATCTTGCATCACGGAAGCAATACTTACGAAACCTAATCTCTCAAGGTCATGTAAGTGTCTATTCGCAGTCGGTAGCGAGAATCTCTCATCGTCGATTGAACGGACTATGTCAACAAAGGATACTTCGTCGGCAGGATTGGTTGATAGTTCTGTGAGCAATTGGTACCTTGTTTCCGGCGAACGGACGGCGGTAGCTGAATTGGTAGTACCCAATAGCTTCTGCAACGAGGTGTCCGGATATCGCAGGCTCCAATCCAATAATCCGCCGGTGAAGGCCAGGCCGCATGTCTTGCCGAACTCAGTCGCCTGAAAAGCACGGACCGGACCTTGCTTACCTTCGATCTCATCGGCTACGACGATACCGATAGGCCCCAAGCTTTTATCGCAATAATTGCCCGGCAATAAGGGGGACACGCCCCAACCGACATCGCTACCCTGACAGCCGGTTACCTCGCGGTACAGTTCATTGCGCGTAAACCACCGTTCCGGCTGGGAACCGATAATTGCCGTGGTCAGGAGCTTGGCCTCGTGATTGCCGACACCGTTTAGCAACCGGTTAAAATCATCTTCAGCAAGCGTTTCATACCCTTCAACAGCTTCAGCCGGATAAACTTCAGTCATTGGAATATTCGCCCTTTCAAACTCGCTCGTCCCGGATCATCGGCCGAACCTATCCTTCAAGGCTTGCAGACTCGCTAAAGTAACCTCTTGCTCACTCAGTTCTATCTCAGCCGACGCTTCAGCTTCCCGTATGTCAGGAGCATCGACGGTGCTTTGCTCAACCCACCGCACACTACACTGCTGATCTCCAAATTTTTCGTATGTCAAGAATTGCAGCGCTCCGCCGGCGGCCAATCCATATTCCCGTACGACCTGTGCCGGCCTATTGGCGATAACTTCAGGGAACTCTCCCGACCAGTCTGTCAACGTAAATGGATTATCAACCCCGGCCGGCATTCCGCTTAGGTCCAGGACCTCGCCGCTGTAACCGACCAACCGCAGGAACGCGGCAGCGTCGGCTCCACCGTCAGCCCGCGGCACGCCGATATCGGCCAGTATCGCATCAACCTCGCCAGCTCGGGAAGCATAGACCTCGTTCAATGTCGGATCCGTCAAAAAAGCATTCGGATACAGTCCGAGGCGATCCTCCACGGACCTTATAGCCAATTGTTGACCATCAGTCAGACCGTGAACCGGCATTTTTGCCACCTGCCACTGACCCCTGTCGGCACTGAGGTTTTTGCTACCCTGCCAATGCAGCGCCACCTCGTCCGGCTCGACAATATCCCAGTAAACTGCAGAATTCCGGTTCCGTGACCGTCCAGTTTCCTGATGGTCGGGCTCACGCGGCACGCCATCGGCAGACAACACGAAACGGCTCGTATCTTTGGTTTGACCACCCCAGTTCACTAATATCTCACCGGAATCCTGAAGCCGGTTCAACTCGGCAGCCTGCGGCCACAACATGCGTAACCGGTCCAAGCCAGCACGCGACACCCACCGGCGTCCATCCAGCTGCGAAATAACGCCATTATCCCGAGGCAGGCAGTTAGCTACCGGATCGCTCGCGACGATATGCTCAAACGTCTTCCAGTTATTCACATTACGTTCGTCAACGGCTTTTTCCGCGTCTTGCATTCGCACATCCAGCATACTTATCCGTTCACGGCTGACTCCCATGGTTGCAAGGACCGGCTGAAAATGCTCCATCCCATTGTAAGGCCCCAGGCGAGGCCTCTGGTCATCACGACGCCTCGGCGTTGAACTGGCACGCACCAGCGCCAGTCCGTCGTCCACTGCAACATGCCATATGCCATCATGGTCTTTGCGGGCCCGGGTTGGTACCATACTGACGCTCGTACGGATATCTTCGGGATCTAAAGCACCATAAGCTTCCTTCAGGTAGCTCGTCGATGCATACACCTCAGAACGCACGTTAGTATTCAAAAAGTAACCGACACCCGGATGCAGGACATACTGCCCCGGCTCGAAGCCGGCATCAGCCAGCACCTCTTCGGCGGCAGGAGCCTGCCATTGCTCAAGTTCCGGTTCTTCGAATGGAAATTCCAAGCCGGGATTATCCTCCGGATTGGTTGCATGCTCATAATTCGTCATCGCCGTAGCCTTTCTCGCTTTTCGTCCTTTCGGACTCATCAGTCCGGATACACATCCGGAGAAGCAGTTGACAGAGAGTAGTTGTGGGTTGGCGTAGTTTGATGAGGATCGGTGGAACTCCGAAGAGTGGATGCTGCCAGCGACGGTACGCGTATGGATTACACGCCCGTTCAACGGCTATAGCCGGCATCCGCGGCAACTCCCGCTAAAGAACACGGAAGCTGTCCAGGCTACCGCCTGTTGGTGCGCCCCCCTAGGAGCATCAAGAAAAAACTCGCCCATGAGAGGAGAGCAACTCCTCGAACGGTGAGGGGATCCGACCTGACATCAGGCCAGATAAGCGCCGCGAGCAGTAGCATCACGACAAGCGCGATACAGCCGACGCCGCAATAGACTACGACATCACCCGGCCGCTCAGGCTTTGAGGGCTGACTCATTTTTCACCTCCTCTCGGAATCCGAAACGCCGCACACCCTACCGGGTCTGCCGCGCCTTACTGCGGACGTCCGCGAGGTCCAAGACCTCGCCAACGACGAACACCCTGTCCGGCCCGGACAGGAGCTTTACCACACAGGGGAAATACCCCATGCGGCCGTGGAGCTCGGCAACCATCGCCGCGGCGGCGATTGCCATGCCCGGTAGGACGATGATGATCGGCATGGTCTGCCACTCCCTCGCAGCCAGCCCGGCCGAGTCCGCGCAGGACACGATCTGCGGCGCCAGCCGCTCGTCCATGTCCAGCTGGACATGGACGTCACGGACCTCCAGGTCCGCTCCGTACTCCTCGCGGAGCTGCTCCATGGCAGCATCCGACAGGGGGGGTGGCCGAAGTTGATGACGATGGTCATGATACCCTCCAGGGCATCTCAGTCCCGAGGTTCGGTGTTTCCGAACACAATCTCAATCTCGTTGAGACCGGGTTACCACATCCGCGTATACCGATGCGCCAAGCCGGCCTCAACAGCCATTACAACTATTCTCTTGTCTGTAAATGTGCGGCCGGAGGCTGCGAGTTCATCATAGAACTCAAGCTGGCGGCTCCGGACCCAGGCAACGCATCATGTGCGATTGACTGGACAGCATTATGTCATTTTTACTAGTATATGTCAATAGTTAGTAAACTAAACACTTTTATAACAGAGGTGACGGTGAGCCGATAGTGTCAAAACAGTATTGACAATCTTTATTGACATGTGCTATATTCGCCCTCATGGACCATTCAATCTTAAAGAAACTAGGCCTCACCGAAAGCCAGGCCAAAGGCTATCTGGCGCTCGTAGAAAACGGCCGGCTTGCGGCATCAGAACTGGCAGGGCTGATCGGCGAGTCCCGCACCAATAGCTACGCCATAGCCGAACGTCTGGTCGAACTCGGCCTGGCAGCCAAAATACCGGGAGGTAAACTCAGCTACCAAGCTGAAAACCCGGCCCGCCTCAACCAACTTGTAATCAACCGCCAAAAGGAGCTTCGGGCGACCTCACAGGAACTGGCAGGCGTGTTACCAGCCATGGTTTCGACGTACCGGCTCGTTAGCGACAAACCAGGAGTCATACATTTGGAAGGCATCGATTCGCTACGCCTGATATACGACGATGTCATCAAGACCGGTCAGACGGTACATGTATTCCCCAGCAGCCACGACCGCGACGACCCGGATATCGCCGCTATGATAGATGCCCAGATTGCCCGCCAGCACAAAGCCGGTATTGCCACCAAGGCATTATTACGACAGGAAGTCTATGAAAGCTTCCGTGACCGCCAAAACACTCTATTCGAGGTACGGCCGGCCGCCTTCACTGGTCTGGAGGCACAGATTCTGATATACGGCAATAACATCGCGGTGACCACCTTTTCTACGGGCGTCGTCAGTACCATTATCGTCAGTCCACCGGTCGCTCAGACGTTTCTGGCGATCTTCAATGCCCAGTGGAACTACCAGGGTGCGCTGCTAGCCGGTCAGTAAAACGCCGCACCGCATCGCCGAACTCACCTTGGGTCAATTCGGGCAGATCTTCAAACACTTCACGCACATGATTGCCATGCAACACGATCGTTTGGCTGGATGCAGCACTTCCAATCGCCTGTTTCGCACGCATCGTAGCCAGCGCCAACTCACCACGGGCCATGGTCGACCCCACCTCCATAGCTATCGGCGACGCGTTAACGCCTTTGGTAGCATTACTTCCCATATCGAACGACAACTTGCCGTCTTCAAAATCAAGCCGGAAATTCAGGCGCTGCCTGGCATCAGTACCAAGACCCCGGACCGTAAAACCAATGCGGGCGTTATCGCCCACCGACCGGCCGGTAACGGTCAGCTTATGGCCGAGCGACCGCAGCGTCCGATAATCCGCAGTCTCTTCAGCGAGTTCGAACTCGCCTTCCAGTGCGCCAGCTATCTCGCGGGTTGCTTGGTGCGTCGCTTCGAGTGCCGATGCCATAGCACCGAGTCCCTCCTGGCTGGCCAAAGCTAGTTTTTCGGTAGTCCGCTTGACTAATGCCACGGGTACCCGGCCCGCCAGCTCCCGGTCAAGCCACTCCTCGGACAGAAATGCCTGGCCGATCCGACGGGCATCATGGCGTATATTGCCAATACGTTCCAAGGTCTGGACGAGCAGCTGCCGGTCCTCGTTTTCTGCCAGGCCGACCAGTATGTCCGCGAACTCATCACCGAACTCCAGCGCCAGGAACGCCTCGGCGAAATCAGCCTTCGCCGACTCGCCGACACTCTCCAGTGCCGCCGTCAGACGCTCGTATTCGGTCGGGTCCGCCTGGGTCATGTGCCCTAGCAGCTTCAGCTGGGCTCCCAACGATACGTCAGACAGGTCAATTCCCAGGTCGGCCTCTACCAGCGTGCGGATCGCCGGACGATGCAATTCTTGTAATAATAATGCCTGCCCAGCGTCCAATCCAAGCGAAACATCACCCCTTACCGTATCCAGACTTCCGGTACGGGGAATCTCGCCCTTTACCATGACGACCGATAGGCCGCCCTTGTCATACGTAGCTGCAGCATCACTGGAAAGCCGTACGAGGTGCGTTCCAGGATCCGTAGCTAGCGTCGGGTATTCCTCCCGCAGAGCCTCCTGTTCGTGGCGCAGGGCCTCGCGGCGGAGCGCGTCAGCCTGCATGAATTCGGATTGCTGGTCAGCTGGCAGGTCGTCGAGCCACACCCACTCAGCCTGTCGGGAACTCACGATACTTTGGGCGGTAGCTGATGCGATTTTTCGCACCAGATGACCGGACTGCCCGTCAGCAGCCACCGTCTCCAGTGCTATGATTGCCTTATTTGCTGCCGGATCAGCCCAATCTCCGTTTGCTTCAGCCCATCCGGCGATTTTGCCCAGGACTGTTATAGTCTGTACTTGGCTGACGGCATCGCCCCCGCTGAACGCATCAACGAAGATATCCTCCCGATATCCAAAAGAGGCCGCGTAAGCTAGCTCACCGACCATAGGTTCAGCCAATTGCCTGGCATACGGCGTAGCTTGGGCGAATGCCAGCAACTTAAGCTGGTCATCGGGCGGCCCGGTATGTGACGTGATATTCGGCGAGTACGATAGCAGGTGGTCATACGCCGAACGCGCTAAGGTTTGGGCATCCATGTCTTGACCGCCGCGTTCTAGGTCTGACAGACTACCGAACAATACCGCCGAATACAACCTGTTGCCGGAATAAACCTGTCGGTTCAGAATCAGGTCCGGTTGCCCCAGGACTGCCCGCACCTCTCCCTCGGCCTGCCAAGAGTCATACCTAAAGCCAGCATGGTCACCCGGACGCAGGCTAGCCTGTACGAATTGGTTGGCTATGGCGATGATATCAGCCTGCTCGTCATCATCCAGCACCTCTAAATCAAGCCCGTCATACCGCCAAGCATCGGCTGGCACCGTAGCCTCTGGTTGGTTTATGTGTTCGTGGTCCATTGTTTGTGTTAGCGCGTATTGTTAATGGCTATTATATACCTATCCAGCCTTATCGCATACCACCTCTCCGCCAAGCTGCCCACCATTAGTTACATAATAATTTCTCAGTAGCGTGACATATTTTCGTGTGTGATATGCGGGATAGGGTGTAGTCTTTACGGTTTACGATGCTAACGCATCATACCGTTAGGCTAACACCCTATCCTCGCATGCAATCCTGCCGGCGGCAGTGTCTTAATCGACATACCATGCAGGAGGAGCCGCGGTCTGCGTCCCCTGCCGCACATACTGGTGCGTCACCGACGCAACCGGTACGGCGTGCTGGCGCCAGTAGGCAGTACGGCGACGGATTTCGTCACCACCAGGCTGACGACTGGACGGTCGGCCTCGCGTACCCTGCCAGGGGAGCTTCATGACCGGCTCTTCAGGCGATGCAACGAGCGTTGCCCGCGCCATTACGAGTCTGCGCATGCCGCTCTCGTCCCCATCCAAGATTGACGTCGGACCAACGACCTCCAGCCGAGCCCAGAGACTTACTGGACTGGGCTTTCGCAGGACGAACGGGACCAGTCCGGGCTTCGTCGACGTGTGCCACGATCCCCCGCCCCAAAAAAGGCGGTCGTCGTTCTCGACGCGGACTGCCGAAGGCCAGCTCCACTGCGACCCCCACCATGGGACCACAACGCTGGACACGGCGGCTGCACAATCGTGCTGCCAGGCCCCCCATTCGCCTTCCGAAAGGGCTCGGCGCGCATTGCGCTTGAGTCCTCCGGACAGCAAAGACGGATTAAACTCCGCCGTCGCCGGGATCATCACTCGTCGGTCAGACATTACGATCTGCACGATATTCTCCTACACTGGTTGGAGTCCTGGACGCATTGCATAATATCACTTCGGTTCTATTATGTCAATACACTAATAACAAGAAAAGACATGTATGTATCTTTATTCAGATAAAACGTCAATAGTATTTTGACGCTTTTTAATTATATTTTACTTATGATGCACATGCACTACGCACCGACCCCCATTTATTTCCAGCACACAAAAAAAAGGACCGCCACGATGGCGGTCTTTTTTTACGTACGATGAGTCCGGTGTGCTAGTCTTCGGACTTGCGGCGCTTGGCAAGGCGGCGCAGGAACGACGGCTTCTCCAGCTCATCGTCATCGTCATTACCCAGGTGGCCGGTGTAGCCATGGCGGGGCTCGTCATCATCCAGGATGGACGGCGTCGGACGCAACGGCGTGTCATTGTCGGGCGTAATCGTGCTGCTCGGTGTCGGCGAGGCCGGTGGCTCCGGACGGTTGTATTCGTCATCGTCGTTCGTTGCGTCAACGGACCAGATGTTCGGCATCGGCTCCTTGGATGAGAAGTCGTCGTTGGCCGGACGTTCCAGGTCCATGTCCAGGCCGGCCAGTCCGTCATCGGCAGCCGCCGGTTCAGCTGGGGCAGCCGGGGCCGGCTCTGCCACAGGAGCAGCCGTAGCCGCGCCAAGCGTGGAAGTGGGCTGGCTGACGCTCTCCAAACCGGTGGCCTTCTGAGCCTGCTTGGCAAAGTAGGCAGCATCAAAGCCGGTCGCCACCACGGTGATGATTACCTCATCCTCGATATCAGGGCTGATAGTGGCGCCGAAGATAATGTTGGCATCAGGGTCAGCCGCACTGGTAATAGTTTCGGCGGCCATGTTGATCTCGTGCATCGACAGGTCGTTGCCGCCGATGACGTTGAACAGGATACCCCGTGCGCCGTCGATGGAAACTTCAAGCAATGGCGAGTCAATCGCCTGCTGGGCAGCCAATACGGCACGGTTCTCACCACTGGCCCGGCCGATACCCATCAGGGCACTGCCGGCGTTGCTCATGACGGCTTTGACGTCGGCGAAGTCCAGGTTGATCAGTCCGTGGACGGTGATCAGGTCGGAAATGCCCTGCACACCCTGGCGCAGTACATCATCGGCAACCTTGAAGGCTTCCATGAGCGGCGTGTTGCGGTCGATGGTCTGAAGCAGTTTGTCATTGGGGATGGTAATCAGCGTGTCGACCGAGCTACGCAGGTTGGCGATAGCCTCCTCGGCGTTCTTACGGCGCTTCTCGCCTTCGAACATGAACGGCTTGGTCGCGAAACCGACGACCAGGATACCCATTTCGCGGGCCAGCTTAGCCACGACGTGGCCGGCACCGCTACCGGTACCACCACCGGCACCGATGGTAATGAATACCATGTCGGCGCCCTCCAGGGACTTACGGATCTCTTCCGATGATTCTTCGGCGGCTTTCTGACCGACCGACGGGTTGGCACCGGCGCCAAGGCCACGGGTCTCATCGCGGCCGATGTGGATCTTGTGCTGGGCGTGGGAGTGGTGCAATGCCTGGGCGTCGGTGTTGATGGCGATGAACTCCACGCCATCGATACCGGCCTCGACCATGCGGTTGATCGCCGCGCCACCGGCACCGCCGACACCCACGACCTTGATCTTGGCGAACGTTTCAATTTGCGGTTCTACTTGTGGCATTCGATCGTATCCCTCTTAAAATCCCTGGTTAGAATCAGCCGTCCCTCGATAGCTGAGCTTATTTGCTACTCAACAGTATAAAGCATGAACGTGACCCGTTCAACGTCTGCCGGCCCAGTGCGCACATTTGGTAACCGGCAGGTCTTCAGCCGGCTTTCAGGCCGGCAACCTTGCCCAACATAATGTCTCAACAGGGGTGGACATCACCCGGTTTTGTATACATTTATGATAATGCGCCCGTTTCCGGGCGCTATGTTCATTTCTTGAACCAGCCAAGCAGCTTGTCGAACGTGCCAGCGGCTTCACCCATGAACGAATGATGGTCGCCCTGGCCTCCCGCGGCCGGCATGAGCATATCCAGCACCATCAGGCCCACGGCCGTGGCATAGGCCGGATCGTCGACGGTGTCGAGCAGACCTTCCAAAGGTTGCAGCTTGCCGATACGGGCCGACAGCTCCAACTGTTCGCGGGCGAAATCGGCCATGTGCGGCAGCTTGGAGGTGCCACCTACCAGCACTACGCCACCGGGCAGCTTCTTGGAACGGCGGATGCGCTGCAGTTCCTTATCGACGTACTCGAACAGCTCCTCGATGCGTGCCTCGGTGATCAGATAGACGTCAGAGGCCTTGAAAGCGTGCTTCTGCTTGTCATGCTCCACATAGACCACACCCTTCTTGGCGGCACCGCTGTGACCCAGTGAAGCGTGTTCCAGCTTGACCTTGTCGGCCACGTCCAGGTCGGTCTTGAGGCCGATAGCCAGGTCATTAGTCAGGTGTGAACCGCCGATCGGTAGTACGGCCACGTGTTGGACCTCACCATCCTCGACCACCACCAGGTTGGTCGTACCTGCACCGATGTCCAACAGGACGGTGCCGGCTTCCTTCTGCTGGCGGGTCAGGACCGCTTCGGCGGCAGCCAGACTGGATACGACCATGTTGTCGGTTCCAATCTGCGCCTTGCCCAGTGCCATGTTCAGGTTGCGGATACTTGGCGACGGTGCCGAAACGATGTGCGTATCGACCTCCAGCCGCACGCCATGCATACCGACCGGATCCTTGATGTTCGGCTGGCCATCGATGGAATAATTCTTGGCGAATACCTGGATGATCTCATAATTAGGCGGCAGTTTGACGACGGTAGCGGCTTCTTCGACGCGCGCCCGGTCATCATCGGTTATCTCGCGGTTGGAGCCGGCGATGGCGATGACGCCACGCGAATTGATGCCGTTGACCAACGGGCCGTTGATGTTCAGCGTCGCCCGGGTGACCTGCATGCCCGCCACACGCTCCGCTTCGGTGACCGCCTGCACGATCGCCTCGGCCACATCATCGATCTGGACCACCACACCCTTGCGCATCCCGTGGTTGGGGGCGCTGCCGTGGCCGATGACCGCCGGACGTGACTCAGCCTGGTTAAGCGTGCCGACTACGCAGCGCACAGCCGAGCTGCCGATATCGAGTCCTACGAAATGTTGCAGATTGTCCGAACTCATGCGCGGACCTGCCGGTGGTTCTGGACGGTTCCAAGTGTCCGTCCGGTTACTGAGTATATACGCATAGCGTCAGTATACCGCCTATGCTAAGGTGTGGGCAAGTAACTTACCCGGGCTGGAAACAAATAGATGACTACCCGTACCAGAATATGCTCCACGGGCATCCGCAGCCTAACCGCGGTCGGTCAGAATTTCGGCACCGTCTTCGGTTATCAGCACGGTGTGCTCAAAATGTGCCGCCCATGAGCCGTCGCGCGTCAGGATGGTCCAATCGTCGTCGCCCACGTAGACGGCTTCGCCACCCAACGTAGCCATCGGCTCGATGGCGATGGTCATACCGGCATGCAGTTCCGGTCCGGAACCTGGCCGGCCGTAGTTCGGGATGTTCGGATCCTCATGCAAGTGATGGCCTACGCCGTGGCCCACCAGGTCGCGCACGATACCATAGCGCTTACGGTCCAGGACTATCTGTACGGCGGCACCGATGTCACCGGTCCGCACGCCTTCCTGCAACACGGCCACGCCGGCCAGCATGGCCTTCTCGGTGAATTCCACCAGCTCGGCATGGCGCTGTTGCTTAGGCTTGCCACCGGCGATGACGCTCAGTGCCGAATCGGTCGTCATACCTTTGTAACGCACCCCGAAGTCCAGGCTGACGATGTCGCCTGACTCGATGACCCGGGCACCCGGGACGCCATGGACGACCTGTTCGTTGACTGAGATACAGATCACATCCGGAAAACCTGGATTACCATACCCCAGGAACGGTGCCTCGGCGCCAAGTGCCTTGAGCTCCTTGGCAGCCATGTCGGCCAACTGCTTGGTAGTCATACCCGGCTCCAGCTCGCGCTTGAGCAGGTTGAGCGTGTCGGCCAGCATCCGGCCGCTATCACGCATGGCCTGCTGTTCTGATTGGGTCTTTACGCGGGTGTACATGATTCCACTGCCTTCTGGATGCGTTCGTGCACTTCCTCGACGCTACCGACCGCGTCAACGGTCATGACCGGCACGTCGCGTTGCTGATAATAATCGATGACCGGTTTGGTAGCCTTCCGGTAGATGTCGATACGCCGCTCGATGACTTCGGGTGTGTCTTCGCTGCGACCGCGTCCCGCCAGACGACGGATAAGTTCTTCCTGTGGCGTATCAAAGACGATGACCGCGCGGATGTGGCGGTCGTGCTGCGGCAATTGGCTGGTCAGCCATTCTGCCTGGGCGGTGTTGCGCGGATAACCGTCCAACACCACCCGGTTCTCGTCATCGGCCGATTCCAACGCTTCGTTGACCACGCGGTTGGTCATGTCATCATCTATCAGTTCGCCGGTAGCCAGGCGTTTGAGCACTTCCGGATCCTGCGAGTCACGGAACATCTGCCCGGTCGACAACCATTGCCAGCCGTTACGCTCTACCAACAAGCGGCCCTGGATGCTTTTACCGGAGCCTGGGGGACCAAAGAACAGGATCATTGGCCGGCCCCTTGCTGCAGCCGGGCTTTGACGGCCTGGGCGATATCACCGCCATCGGCGGCCGTACCGACCCGTGCTTTGACCTGGCCGATCACCTGCCCCATGGCCTGCGGCGAGACTTCGCCCATACCACTCACGACTTCGTCGACGACCGACGCCAATTCCTCGGCGGTCAGCTTGGCTGGCAGATAGGCTTCGATGATGGCTTTCTCCGCCAGTTCCGCCTCGGCCCGCTCAGTGGAGCCTGCTTTGACGTAGCTATCGGCACTTTCCTGGCGCTTCTTGGCTTCTTTGGCCAGTATGGCCATGACCTCGTCATCGGTCATGACCGCGTCCTGACCGGCGCCGCCGGGTGCCACTTTGGCATACGTGAAGGCGCTCTTGATCGAACGCAACACGGTCACCGTAAGCGTCTCTTTGGCAAGCATGGCCTGTTTTAGGTCCTGGTTGATCTTGTCTTCCATCATGTCCCCATCGATCTCCTGAATCGTCATGTTATGGTTGGCGTAGCGTCGGCTGACGCGGTTCATTTACAAAGTTTCTTTACAAACTAAAATGAACCGTACTCGTGGATCTCTCCCTGGTACGGTCCATTCCGGCACCTTGGTGCATCAGTCTAGCGTTGTCCCAGCTTGATCTTACGGATCTTAGCTGCCTTGCGGGCAGTACGGATGATCGCCTTCTTGCGGCGGTCACGCTTGCTGATTGGCTTCTCGAAGTACTGGTTACCCTTGACGGCGGCCACGGTACCAGACTGCTGTACTTTCCGGTTGAAACGGCGCAGCAGGTTCTCGAAGGATTCTTTAGAGTCTTTGCGTGTAACTTGTATCATTGCTCGTTGATTGTACCCCACCACCGGAGTTTTTGCAACACTCCGTATCTGTTGGCCTTTCCCGGCCTCCAATGCTCATATCAAGTCGCGCCTCTGGCCATGCGGATGGTTCCCCCAGCCGCGCGGATGGTTCGTGGTGAAGTACACTTCACACTCTTACAGATACGCCAATGTGCAGCATACTTCACCACGGCGATTTTCCAGCGCCGCACCGAATGAAGAGATATTGCACTATAAGCATAAATGTTGTATAATTAATAGTGTAGACCCCTTGTAGGTGGACTACTGAGAGAAAGCGTACTTTCACACTCGCACCCCTACCATCTCCGAAAAGGAAGCAGCTCATGAGCAGCCTTGAGAAGTTCAACCGCGGACAGAAGCGCAAGAAGACTGCCACACGGATGCTCATCGTCCTGGCCATACTCGTAGTCTTTTGTTTGATCGTCTTCGATTACATCCCTGACGTCAACAACGGCCAATACGGTAAGGATGGTCAGCTCGAACAGCTCCAGAACGCCTTCGGTGGCAAGGAGTGTGCAGCGAATCAGCCGCTACTGGTCATCGAAACCGAGTCGGACAGCCTGCAGGAAGGAAAGATCGTCTGTACCAAAAAGGGCGGCAGCCACTGGTTCGCGGCCCTGTACACGCAATCCGACAGGCTCAACCCGTCAAACGACCAGACCTGGCAGGACATTCGGGAGATTGACCCTGAGCAGTTCAGCCTGAGCTATCATCCGCGCAACGACAGTCAGATGGAGCAGTATGTACAGATTCTTACTGCGACCGACGACGGCTACGCCAACATCGAGGACGAAGGCTCGAGTTTTTCGCAAAAGACCATGAACAAGGGCGGAATCAACCAGGTTCGCAACGCCTGCGGACATTCCTTCCTGACCCGGGTAGCCAACGAGAGACCCTGCAACAAGTAGGAACGGCCGGCCGGATGGCACCATGGCTGGCTCACGCCAGACCGCCATCCGGCCGCCCCACCCTTCCACGATGGCTACCGTATGCTTTCTCTCACTTAACTATGTTTCAGCAAAGTTTATACCTTCTACGATATAAAAAGCCCTCAATCGAGGGCTTTTTATATGACATCGGAACGAAACGCTTACGGTGAGACTTTGATGCCGTTACCAACGGCGGCAGCTGTGGAACCGGCCTTCTTGGCGGCGGCGGTGCGCTGAGACTTCAGGACGATGCTCTGCAGTTCCTTGAAGATCACGAACTGCTTATTGGTGTGGTAGATCTTGGTGTTGCCCTGCTTCTCGCTTATCAGGAAGCCGGCTTTCTCAAGCCGTTTGAGCTCACGCTGGATGTTGCCGGCGTCCTCTTTTATAAGTTTGGCCAGACCACGGACGTGCGTTTTGAAGTCGGGATATTTGGCGTAGATGACGATGATTTTGCGGCGGACCCGCGAAGTGATGAAGATGTCTAGCATAAGCGTATACGTTCCATGTCGTTAGCAATCGTTTGTAATCAATGTGCACGGATAGTGCGCGATGTCATTAGGACAACGTGTAGTATACGCCATCCATCCGGACCGGTTCAACCGTTCTTTTACTAAAATGGTGCGATGTTTTATTTTTGTTACCCATGCTCCAGCCGGTCTGGAGCTAGTCGTCGGCAGCCGGCCGGACGGCCGGCGCAAAGCGCTTGGCCCATATCCATGTATACTACGGATGATTATGCAGTACTACGAGGTCCTGGTCGCGGATAGTTCATATAAAGGCACGTCGGCACTGACGTACCAGTATTTCGGACCGTTGCCGATCGGCAGTATCGTCAACGTACCGTTGCGCAGAAAACAGGTGCTGGGCGTAGTAGTCAGAAAAGTATCCAAGCCGGCCTTCGCCGCCAAAGCGTTGTCGCCATCAGATGAGCTTCATCCCCTGCCACCGCAACTGGCCGAACTCGCTGCATGGATGACAACGTACTATCCAGCCGGTATCGGCGTCACGTTGCAGCAGTTTTTACCGTCCAAGCTTTATGGACTGGGCGACCTGCCGGCCATCGGAAATAGCACAGAGTCACAGAATGGTTCAGGGCCGGCCGGCGTGACGGACGACCCTGCCGGCGGCCTGCCCGAGCTGACCGCCGACCAGTCAGCGGCAGTCAGTTTACTTGTTCAACCCGGCGTCCACGTGCTGCATGGCGAGACCGGCAGCGGCAAGACACGGACATACATCGAGCTGGTCCGACGCGCCTTCAGCGACCGGAAATCGGCCATCGTCATGACACCGGAAATCGGTCTGACACCGCAATTGGTCGGCAACTTCCAGCAGGCCTTCGGACCGGACCGTGTCGTCCTGACG
The DNA here is from genome assembly GCA_023268595.1 of Candidatus Saccharimonadia bacterium. Taxonomy (GTDB): domain Bacteria; phylum Patescibacteriota; class Saccharimonadia; order Saccharimonadales; family UBA4665; genus JALQUD01. The sequence continues at coordinate 7,607 of JALQUD010000006.1, read as the reverse complement.
CACTCCAAGCTTACCGCCAAGCAGCGCAATCTGGCTTGGCTACGTATATTGCAAGCCACCGAGCCGGTGGTCGTGCTCGGTCCGCGATCGGCACTCTTCACACCGCTCAGCGCCATCGGTGTCATCGTCCTGGACGAAGCCCATGAGGGTTCTTATAAACAGGAGCAGGCACCGCACTATAATACCGGCACCGTGGCCGCCAAACTGGCTTCACTGCATGGCGCCAGCGTGGTGCTTGGTTCGGCCACACCATCAATCACGGACTATTACGTATCACAGGCCAAAGGCCGCCAGGTCGTCCGTATGACCGCCCGCGCCAAAGGCGGTGGAAACGCTACCGGAGCACCGGACGTACCGATCGATATCGTCGATATAAAGGACCGCAGCCGTTTCACGCGCCAACCACATCTTTCAAACGTACTGCTGGAAAGTATCAATGCCGGCATCCAGCGCGGCGAACAAAGTCTGGTCTTCCTTAACCGCCGCGGCACCGCCCGGGTCATCCTATGTGAGAAATGCGGTTGGCAATCGACCTGCCCGCACTGCGACCTGCCACTCACCTACCATGGCGACGCCCATAACGTCCGCTGCCACACCTGCGGCTACGTCACCAAGGCGCCCAATAACTGTCCGGAGTGCGGCAGCGCCGAGATCATCCTTAAGAGCGTCGGCACCAAGGCCATCGTCGAAGAACTGCAGCACGCCTTCCCGCAGGCCCGTATCCGCCGTTTCGACACCGACAATACCAAGGAAGAGCGTCTGGAAGTCCACTACGAATCGGTCAGGGCCGGCGACGTCGATATCATCGTCGGTACCCAGCTGGTCGCCAAGGGTCTGGACCTGCCACGGCTCAGTACCGTCGGCGTAGTAGTAGCCGACACCAGTCTGTACCTACCCGACTACAGTGCCGGTGAACGCAGCTACCAACTGCTGCGCCAGGTCATCGGCCGCGTCGGCCGTGGGCACATCGCCGACGAGCACTCCCGCGTCATCATCCAGACTTACGATCCGGACAGCCCGGTCATCAGGGCCGCGGCCGCCGGCGACTGGGACGGGTTTTATGAGGCCGAGTTAGCCGAGCGCAAGGCCTTCATGTTTCCACCGTTCGTCTATACGCTCAAGGTCTGGTGTCGCCGGGCCACGCCAGCCGCCGCCCGCAAGGCTGCCGAAGCAGCCGTCGATACGCTGCGCCATAGCGGCCTGCGCATCCAGGTCGATGGCCCATCGCCGGCTTTCTATGAGAAGCAGGCCGGTAAATACCAATGGCAAGCCACCATCAAGGCCAAGGACCGCAGCCAGCTCGTCCAAGCCATCGCCCTGCTGCCCGCCAACTGGTCATACGACATCGACCCCTCCAACTTGCTCTGAGCACTGATTACAGAGGTACGATGACAATTTTTCTGGTATACTGACAGGGATGAAAAAAGAAGACATAATAACCCTGCCCAACCCCCATCTCCGGCAGAAATCACAAAAGGTCGGGCTGATAACCCCCGAGATCAAACAGATAATCCGCGACATGGAAGCCGCCACCATCGACTGGGAAGCTTCGCGCGAGCACGAGGTCGGCGTCGCCCTGGCTGCCGTCCAGGTAGACTTAATGTACCGCATCGTCGTCGTCCGTAACGACTTCAATAACAAGGATGACAAATCGTTCTCCATCTTCATAAACCCGCAGATCACCAAGTTCGAGGGCGACATCGAAGAGGACTTCGAGGGTTGCCTGAGCATCCGCGACGTCTACGGCAAAGTTCCGCGCTACACCAAGGTGCGCGTCAAAGCCACCGACGAGGATGGCAAAGAAGTCCGGGTCACGGCCGAAGGTTTCCTGGCACGCATCTTCCAGCACGAGATCGACCACACCAACGGTATCGTCTTCATCGACCACATCCGCGATACGCCATCCGCCTTCTATCAGCTGACCGAGAATGGACATCTGCGTAAGCTTGATTACGACGCCGATATAAAAGATAACGCCACCCTCTGGCACGACGCCACCAAGGAAGCCGCGGAGCCGCACGGCTGGGACAACCAATAACATGGCCGGCAGGCCATCGGTCGTATTCTTCGGCAGTGGCCCGGTAGCCGCCGCCTGCTTAGCGAAACTGGCGGACTGGTGCGACATCGAAGCGGTGGTCACCAAGCCGCAACCGGCTCACCACAAGCAGGTTTTTCCGGTCATCGAGGTAGCCGAGCGCCTGGGCCTGCGCACGGTCTACGCCACTGACCGGCGTGAACTCGACGCCGCACTAGCCGCCGAATCGTTCACCAGCCGGCTGGCCATACTTATCGACTACGGTATCATCGTCAGCCAATCGGTCATCGACAGCTTTCCGCTTGGTATCGTCAATTCGCATTTCTCGTTATTACCCGAGTGGCGCGGTGCCGATCCGATCACTTTCTCCCTGCTGAGCGGCCAAGCCGAAACCGGCGTCAGTCTGATGTTGTTGGTACCAGCCATGGACGAGGGGCCATTGCTGGCACAGGCTACCTACGCACTGGAAACCGACACGACAGCACGCCAGCTGACGGAAGATCTGATTGAACTCAGTGACCAATCACTGCAGCACATCATCCCATTATATCTTGATGGCCAGATACAGGCCGCCGACCAGTTGTCCGCTACCCTGCCCGGCCATCAAACGGTTTCATACTCTCGCAAACTCACCAAACAGGACGGACTATTGGACTTCTCCAAACCGGCGTCCGTGCTGGAACGCGAGATCCGCGCCTTTCAAGACTGGCCTCGCAGCCGGACCGTCATCGCCGGCAAGGATGTCGTCGTAACCGCCGCCACAGTCATTGGCACGGACGACAGTTCCATTCCGGAGAGCTTGCGCACTGCCGCCGTTGGCAGCTGCATGGTCATGGAGGCCGCCGACGCGACACGCCTGATCGGCATAACTACTACCGACGGCATACTGGCCATCAGCCGGCTCAAGCCCGCCGGCAAAGGCGAGATGGACGCCCGGGCTTTCCTTGCTGGCAACTCCCTCACGCGCTAAGACGCGCCGGTCCTGCGACTACGCCAGACCCAGCCGGGCAGCCGCCGCCCGGGTCTCATCCAACGCTATACGGGTCGCCCGCGATACGTCGATCACCGTTTCATCGACGCCTTTTGGCGTGACCAACTCCACATCTCCGTTCAAACTTTTGCGGCCGATTAACACGCCGCCTTGTTTGGATTGATTCAGGTAACTGATGTCCTCCAGCTTGGCGTTCCCATACAAAGCATCGCGCATACTAAGCCTACTACTTGAAAACGGTGGCACCAGATAGGTCATCGACACCATGATACGGTTGGGCTTATTTCCGGACGTTTCTACGGTCGTCTGCGCGCCGATCTTCAGCCGTCCGGCATTCCATTCGATGAAGCGTTCCACATTGCGGCCCTCGCCCGTGCCTACATATACATTCTTCTGACCCATCTGTTCAGCCCTATCTACGGACAACCTTCCGTCGTACCGGCTATCTATCTGCTCGTACAAGCGCCGGGCATACGGCCGGGTGGCGTCATCGGCAGCTTTGGCGTCAGCCGCCCATTCCGTCAGACTGCGCCGCTCATACGTCTGCTTCGGTATCGCCTCGGAGTTACGGCGTATCCAATCAAGATACGAATTGGCATAGTATCCTTCATCTTCATTCCCGCAACCAGTCAATGTCGAACCGGCTATAATGACGCCAGTAGCGATACCGAAAGCACGGCGATTAAACTGATGCCCGGAATGACCGGACTGGTCCGCGTCTTCCAAACCAAATACCTCATAAGCCCCGTGTATGTCAGATGTTTCTGATGGCTGGAATAACTCACTCATATGTAAATCATATTATACCACAAAAAACGCCCGTTACCAGATTGGAACGGGCGATTATCGGCTTACTGGCCGTAGGGCGGCATCTGAGGCGGCTGGCCATATTGCGGTGGCGATGGTGGCTGGCCGTATGGTGGTTGCGCGCCATACTGCCCGGGCTGACCCGTTTGACCAGGATAGCCACCGCCTGGCATCTGACCCGGTTGGCCGTATTGACCCGGTTGGCCAGGCTGTCCGTACGGTTGGCCATACGGCGACTGCTGGTAGCCATAGTTATTGTCCGGGCGCATCTGCTGCGGGCGTGGACCATACGCACCCATGCCGCCAGCGTTGGGATCCTGAGATGCCGGCATAGGCGGCGCCATCATCGGGCTTTGGCCGGGCCCGGGCATGGATTGCATAGGTCCGTAGCCACCGGCCTGCTGGCCGTATGGTGAGGCGCCTACTCCCATCCCCATCGGCGGCTGGCCGTATGATGGCTGGGAAGGCATGCCGCCCTGGCCCGGCAATGGCGCCCGACTGAACTCGACCGGAGTATCGAAGCGCGACCGCGCCGGTTGGTCGTCGGTCGGCGGTTGCGGTGAATCAGGCTGCCGTTGCTCCGGTGCGTCATCGTCAGTTTTTGGTTGTTCATCATTATTATCACCACCCTGCTGGACTGGATCGCGGCTCTCGGATTCCCCGTTAGATACTGACTCAGATGCCGGCATAGGACCAGGCATCGGACCAGGACCCGGCATCGGCATAGGACCAGGGCCAGGGCCAGGGCCAGGCATCGCAGGCGCGGGAGTCGCAGGAGATGTAGGAGATGCAGCGCCGTGTTCGATGCGCAGTTCACCCGGGTTGCCAACATCCAGGTCACTACCTTCCGTGGACGCGGAGCTGTCAGCTTTCGGCTCATCCGACGATGGAGCATCGGCGGCCTGTGCGGCAGAAGCCTCGACGATATGCGCAGCCACCGGCTGGATTTCAACCTTCAGCCGCTCGAACTCTTCGGCGACGACATCCTTGTAATCAGGAAAATTACCTTCCAGCCATTGGAAGGCGCCCTGTTCATCGTTGCCGCTGATGAATTGCTCGAATTCCGACATCTGGGCTTCGCTCATGCGCTCGGCCAGACGCGTACCCACGCGCATCTCCAGCGTCTCGTACATGTGTTTCAGGAACTCGGCCTTCTCTTCCTTGGGAAGCTGAGCCAGGCCGAGCTCGGTCAATAGGTTGTCGTCGAGTTTGATCATATGGCCATTGTACCTGGTTTTACCAAGCTATCCCAGTATCAGAGACTGCGCTGGACGGTCTGACGGGTGAAGAATTCCAAACGGTCGCCTTCGGCCAGGTCGAGCCGGGCAGCAGTACGCAGGTTGACGCCGCACATCTCACCTTCCTGGATTTCTTTGACATCGGTCGGGCCGCTCTTAAGTCCGACGACTTCGACTTCCTCGGACAGCACTTCGTTACCGCGTGACACACGTACGAACGCCGGCGCGGTCGCCTTGCCCTTAGTGACTTCGCCGCCACAGATGACCTCGGTCTTAGTAGTCTTAAATATACCACGTATGATAAGACGCCCTACCTCAGTCTCGATAATCTCATCTGATAGAAGTTCTGACAATCCTTCCTTAACATCGTCGAGTAGCTCATATATGACGTTATACATACGGATTGAAATCTTATCACGGTTAGCCAGCTGGCGGACGTTACCCGGCAGCGTGACGTTGAAGCCATAGATGATGGCGCCGGTGGTATTGGCCAATTGCACGTCATTCTCACTGACGGGGCCGACGCCGGAAGCGACCACACGAACGGCGACTTCATCGGTGTCGAGCGTCTTCAGGCTGTCGATGACCGATGTCAACGAACCCTGGACGTCAGCCTTGACGATGATGTTCAGCTCGGTGAGTTTGTTGCCGCGGTTGATCATACGGATCAGCTCACTGCTGTTCATGTCCAGGCCGCTGCGGGATTTACGGTTCTCGGCATTGGTAGCAGCCAGCGTACGCGCTTCCTTTTCGTTGGCCACAGCCACGAACTGGTCACCGAACTCCGGCGCAGCTTTGAAACCGGTCATCATGACCGGCGTGGACGGACCGGCGGTATCGATGACCGTACCGGTAGTCGTTTCCAGGTTGCGCACCCGGGCGTACGTGCCGCCGGCCACGACGAAGTCACCCTTCTTCAGGACGCCTTCTTCGACGAGCGCATTGGCTATCGGACCGCGGCCCTGCTCGACGCGTGCTTCGATGATCAGGCCGCTGGCAGGCGCATTGGTACGGGCCTTCAGCTCTTCGACATCGGCCACCAGTAGTATCATGTCCAACAGTTCTGGAATACCTTGCTTGGTCTTGGCAGACACTTCCTGGACCACGGTGTCGCCACCCCATTCCTCGACCAGCAGGTTCTGCTCGGACAGCTGCTGCTTGAGGCGGTTGACGTCGGCGCCTTCCTTATCGATCTTGTTGGCGGCCACGATGATCTTGACGCCGGCTTTACGGGCATAACGGATAGCTTCCAGTGTCTGCGGCTTGATGCCGTCGTCGGCTGCGACCACCAGCACGACCAGGTCGGTCAGACGCGCGCCGTGCTCGCGGATTGCAGCGAACGCTTCGTGACCAGGCGTGTCCAGGAACGTGATCTTACGGTCCTTGTGCGCCATCTGGTAGGCCGAGATGTGCTGGGTGATGCCACCGGCTTCGCCCTTGGCAACGCTCAGACTCAGCATCGAGTCTAACAGTGATGTCTTACCGTGGTCGACATGGCCCATGACAGCTACTACCGGCGGACGGTCTTCAGCATCCTCGGCGGTGCTGTTCTTGCGGCTGCTGCGTGAAGCCACGCCTTCCGGCTCATCCTTGGCCTTGCGCACCAGCTCGATGTCCAGGCCGTTCAGTTCACCGACGATGATCTGGGCAGTATCAAAGTCGATCCGTTCGTTGACGGTCGCCATGATGCCATTCTTCATAAGTTCGCCTATCAGACGGGTTACTGGCAGACTCAGCCGCTCGGCTAGAGTACCGACGGTCACCGTATCTTCAATTTCAATCGTACGAGCCATGGTGATACTCCTTCCTTTGCCTTACGGCTGATTATTTATAATTTGGTGCACTGCACGTAACTTTCTAGTCCGTACGAGGTACGGAGCTTTCAGCTGTCGTGCAGTGCAAGGCGCAGATGAAGCGCGGAGAGAGCCGTATCGGGATACGGTGAGCGAGCACTGGAATCTGCAACGCAGCAATGTGCGGCAGATCAAAGCTCCCCTACTGGGCGTCCTTCAGGCTAAGGGCGATCTTACGTCCTTCAGTGTCAATGTCCAAGACCTTGAAGTTCTTCTTCTCATTGAGCTGGAAGACCTTCTCCGGGTCGGCGTTCTCACGCGAACCCATCTCGGAAATGTGGACCAGGGCCTCGACGGCCGGGCTCAGCTGCACGAACGCGCCGAATGGCGTGATGCGGGTAACCTTACCTTCGACCATGTCGCCCTTGTTAAAGGCTTTGACCTGCTCGAGCCATGGGTCTTCCTGCATCTGCTTCAGGCTCAGGCTCAGGCGGTCCTTGTCGATAGCGATGATCTTGGCTTCGACGGTCTCACCGACCTTGACGTACTTGCGAGGGTCTTCGACACGCTCCCAAGAGATCTCGGAAATGTGGATCAGACCTTCGATACCGTCGACGTTGACGAACGCACCGAAGTCGATGACACCGGTAACGATACCTTCGACGACATCGCCGACCTTCAGCTTGGCGAAGCGGGCCTGCATGTCATCGCGGACAGCTTCCTTCTCAGAGAAGATCAGCTTG
>JALQUD010000069.1 GCA_023268595.1 Candidatus Saccharimonadia bacterium | reverse complement strand
GACGGGGTCGATGGCCGGCATGGTCATCGAGACGATGTCGCTGACCTCCAACCTGATAGGCCGGCATCGCCACGATGCCAACCGCCGTTTCCAATTACGATTGGTGCGTCGGGTCTGGCGCCACGCTTAACGGTCATTGCTTTAGTTGATTTTATATAACTTATATGTTATAATAATATATGCTCTTTAACAGTACACTCAGAAAGATCAATCTGCTCTCTGACTGACCTGACCAACTGACCTATCCGAAAGGATACCGATCATGGCTGACATCGTCTACGAAGGTCTGTGGAACTGCAGCGACTGCGGAAAGGTAAGAATACCTGGCACGCTCAAAGAATGTCCCCGATGTGGTGACCCGCAGAACTCGGTACTGACCCCTCAAGAAAACTGGTACTACCCCAAGAACGCGCGCGTCATCACCGATGCCGATGAGCTCAAAGATTCCGATGTGCCTTCGTGGAACTGTGGTCACTGTGGCACGCTCAACGATGGCGGCGACAATGCTTGCAGTAACTGCAAGAAGCCGTTGGACTACGATGACACTGTCAACCGCGTCGTCAAGTACGACGACCTGTCGCCACACAACGATGCGATTGACCCTCGTGACGAGATGATTGAGAGTGATCTCGATCGGGCTCGCAGGATGGTCGACACCGAAGGTGCGCCTCGCGTCATGAACGACCAGACGCGTCCGGCCAGTGAGCTGCCCCGCGAACGTGAAGGCAACCGCATCATGGACGCGGCGCTCAAGGGTCTGGATGACATGCAAGGCTCCGGCCGTGGCAACATCCCGACCGCGCTGGTTTCAGGCCTGAAGCGTCACAAGACGATGATCGCCATCCTGCTGGTTACCGTGATCATGGTAACCGCTGTAGTCGGCATCATGCGCTGGGTTAACTACTACACGGCCACAGAGTCTGGTGAAGTGACCATCAGTGCGCTGCACTGGGAACGCAAGGTCGAGGTCGAGAAGTACGTCACCCTGAACCAGGATGGCTGGACCTACCCGGGCGATGCTCGAGTAACCGGCCAGGACATCCGTGTTCAGACGTACCGCACCATCCATGACGGTTGGCGCACGGAGACGTATACCGATTCCGAGACCCGGTACCGTACGGAGTCCTACATAGGGACCGAGACACGCTACCGTACGGAGTCGTACACTTACTCCTGCCCCTATACGCAGAGCAACGGCAATGGCAAGTTCACGCAGGTGCAGCGCAGCTGTAGCGGAACTCGCTCGGTTCCGTACTCTGTCAGCGTGCCGATGACTCGTCAGGTGCCATACCAGGTCCCGGTCCAGAAGACCCGTCAGAAGGAGATCACGCATCAGGAACCTGTCTACGCCACATGGTACACCTTTCAGGTGGACCGTTGGATGACCGACCGCTGGGCCACCGCCTCGGACGTTACGTCCAAGCAGCTGATCTGGCCGGTGCCGACCGACCTCAAGACCAACACCCAGCCGGGTGATCAGGTTGGTGAGGAGCGCATCGGTGACCAGCGAAGCGACAGCTACAGCGTGGTCTACGCCGACAAGAATGGCGTCAGCCGGGTGGAACTGAACGAGGATGACCGTATGTGGTCATTGCTTGCTCAAGGCGAGAAGGTGCCGGCAAGGTACTACGTGCACGACGGCTCATTAGCCGGAGTTGACTGGCCTGCCGCCTGACCACCATCTGAGTCTGACTGTTAAAAAGCAGCCGTATATTCCCATGGTAATCCAACCATCGGCAATATACGGCGCTTTTTATTTCCTCTGAGTCTTATGTGTACCTGAATTAAAAGCCCCCCAGGCCGCAGGAATGGTATCATAAGCATAATGAATGGCTCCACGAAACCCTCCGGCACCAAACGCCTGGTCATCATATCGGCGGTAAGCTTGCTGATACTGGCTGTCGGCTTGGCTGTATGGACGGTGGCCCGCACCGGCGACAAAACCGACCGGTCTTCGCAGCCGGCTCCGGAATCTCCCGGAAACCGATCCGGTCAAGAGCTGACCAACCCGCCACGCGATGGCGCCATGCCGGAGCAGCCACGGCTGACTGAAGCCGAAATCCGTCAGAAATTCCTATGCGACCGAATGACCGACGACCTGCGGGCCACCGATATCTATTGCAAGAATCCGCAGTATTATTACGACGACGCAGCTAAAGGATCCGTCATTGACCGTAACGATTTCAGTGATCCGCGCTATGAGTCGCTGTTTCCTTGACCAGTAAAAACACCGATCACGTAAAATATCACACAGTGATGTCATATACCGGCACACTACTATGGTGGCACACTATTTGACGTGACATGGATGGAGGTCAGTATGTTTCATGATACGGAAGCGTTCAGTGGGTTCTCGATAAAGAATGCCGAAGAGGCCAAGCGTTTTTATGGTGATGTGCTTGGCATGGATATAGCCGGGCTGCCGGGAATGGAAGAGTACGGCATGCTGGAGCTGCATATTAAGAACGGCCACAATGTGCTGATGTATGAGAAGGCCGACCATAAACCGGCGACGTTCACGGTGCTCAGCTTTCCGGTGGATGACATCGACGAAGCGGTCGATGCCTTGGTGGCGAAAGGTGTTGAGATGATACAGTATGACTGGAAAGAGATGCCACAGGACAAGAAGGGTATTGCCCGCGGGCTAAAGATCGGAATGGGGCCGGATATAGCCTGGTTCGCCGATCCATCAGGCAACAACCTGGCTGTCTTGCAACCGCCGCGCTAGAATGGAGCTATGAAAGCGGAATATCCAACGTTTGAATATGCCGATGCGGCCGCCTGGCGCGCATGGTTGGACGACAACCATCACAGTATGGACGGCATATGGTTGCGCATGTACAAGAAAGCTTCCGGGGTGCCGTCAGTGTACTATGCCGAAGCTCTGGACGAGGCCTTGTGCTATGGATGGATTGATGGCCAGGTAAAAAAGTATGACGAAGTGTCGTATCTGCAGAAATTCACGCCAAGACGGCCACGTAGCCTATGGTCAAAGCGCAACATCGAATATATATCCCGCCTGACCGAATCAGGAAAAATGATGCCAGCCGGATTGGCGGAAGTCGAACGTGCGAAATCCGATGGCCGTTGGGAAGCGGCGTATGACAAGCCAAGCGAAATGAAAGTTCCTGATTATTTCCAAACCGTATTGGACTCCCGTCCTAGTACCAAGCTGGCCTTTGAATCGCTCAATAAGACCAATAGGTATGCCATACTGTGGAACTTGCAGACTGCCAAGACCGAAGCCACGCGTTTGCGGCGTATGGAAAAGTTTTTGGCGATGCTGGAAGCGGGGCATAAGCCCCATTAATCTTGAAGTCGGATCACGATACCGAGCACGCCGTAACGCGTGATATCTTCCTGACTGTAGAAACCGTGGACCTGTCCAAGTAGCCATTCGGTATCCGGTCCGCCAAAATCGCGTGCTGGCCGGGTGGCAAATAACGCTTCGAAAGTATCGTAGTGTTCGAGCGCGGTAACCGAAGCCGTGAGTGTGTGGTTGCTGCCTCTGTCCTTGAAGATGATCATATCGCCAACCTGGATCAGTTGGCGCTTTTCGTCGTTCAGTCGCGATTCCACGGTTTTGCTGCCACTGGCTACAAGCTGGTATATGTCGGCATCGAGATGTAAGTAGTGAGTGGTGGCTCGCATCCAGTCAAGTATAACCAAGCTGTAATCTGATTACTATCTGCGGTGCGAAAAACGTCACAGCCAAGAAATGCAGGGGCGGTTATATTAAGTTATGTTAACTAATTGACCGGAAGGAGCTTATGATGGCTATGAATTCTGATAAGATGAGCGGTAAATTCAAGCAGGCAGTCGGCAAGATGACCGGCGACACGTCGTTGCAGAACGAGGGTCGGGCCCAGGAAACGGCCGGAAACCTGAAGGGTAAAGTCCAGGATGCTGGCCGTAAGCTCAGCGATAAGGCAGATGACATGATGCACCGTGACAATGAGCGTAAGTAGCCATGGCGACTTCAACGATGGCCGCCGGCCAACAGGCTGGTAATGACGCTTACCATAACCGTGTGAACGACCAAAATTCTACTGAGCACAGCCGCATCGGCGCGACCTGGGTCGCACTCGGTGCTTTCCTGGTTGTCCTAATACTTTTGGCAGTGTTCATACTCCAGAACAGTAATCAGGTGCGCATAACCTACTTTGGCGCCAGTGGCACTATGTCGTTCGGGGTAGCAATGCTACTTTCAGCGGTCGCCGGCGCTCTGTTGACGCTATTGATTGGCTCTGCGCGAATCTTGCAGCTAAAGATGAAAGGGCGTCGCATGCGGTCAGCCCGGATGGCTGAATCGGATTCAGCGGTATACGATGAAGACCGTAACGCTGTTTCTAGGTCGGACAGTTCGAAACCGTAGCCGCTAACCACGTAGCATCAATACTGGCCATTACGTGAAAGCCCCTTCATATGAGGGGGCTTTATTTGTGCATTAGCGCGACGTGTCAGCGGGGCATTAAGTTTCGAGCAAGCTTTGCTGGCTGCGTACGAAGTGGCATGTATAGCCACCAGGATTCTTACGCAAGTAGTCCTGATGGTAATCCTCGGCGCTCCAAAACCGTTTGAAGGCTTCCAGGCTGGTGACGACGGGTTGGCCATCGTACAGGTCCGACGCGTTGACTTTACCGATGACATCTTTGGCGGCGTTGAGTTCATCATCGTCCTGGTAAAAGATAGCTGACCGATAGGAGCTACCGACATCGTTACCCTGGCGGTTAAGCGTGGTCGGGTTATGGACGCGGAAAAAGAAATCGAGCAGATGCGCGAAATCGGTCTGATCCGTGTCGTAACTGATGGCGAGCGCCTCTGCGTGGCCCGGATGGAATTCGTAGGTCGGATTGTCGTTCTCGCCGCCGGTATAGCCGACCTCGGTGTCGACGACGCCGGGTTGCTCTCGGAATAGATCTTCCAATCCCCAGAAACAGCCGCCGGCAAGATATGCGGTCTTTATCATGGCATCTCCTTGGTCGTTTTAGCTGACTGCCGTAGGATAGTATAGCCGACCGAGCTGCAGGCTAGCCGTGTGTGACGACGACACGGGTGCCGACCGGTGACCAGTCATAGAGCCATTTGGCGTCGGTCATCGAGCCGACATTGACGCAGCCGTGGCTGGAGCCGGTGCCGCGTGGGTTGTTCTTGAGCGTGTTGGCGAACAGTTGCGAGAAGTGGACGGCTTCACCGAGGTCATTGAAGAACAGGGAGTAAGGCATCGGTGCGCCATCGAATTCCTTGGATTTGTGGTTAGGACTCTTCCATTCGACTTTCTGAATCCCGTCGCGGGTAGCCCATTCGGCGCCACGGCCGTCGCCGGTACGGATCGGCATGCTACGCAGTACCTGCTTGTTTTGAACGGCGTACAGGGTGCCGCGCGAACCTTCGGCCTTGACGATACAGATAGTCTTGGTGTTGGTCATGCAGCTTGCTGGCAGCTTGGGCTGCGTGCTGGCTGCAGCCGGCTTGGCGCTCGCCGCCGGTTTGGCTGTGGTGGCCTGTACCGCTGCAGGCTTAGCTTTGGATCCCTGGATGGATTCCCATGTG
>JALQUD010000068.1 GCA_023268595.1 Candidatus Saccharimonadia bacterium | reverse complement strand
CAAGATATTCCTGGAAGGCGATAACCGGCTGCACAGTTCGGACAGTCGTCATTTTGGCTGGATAGACTCATCATCGGTGGTCGGCGTGGTCGTGTGGCCGTTACGTACCAGCCAGCGGCAGCGATTATAAGTTGGTGATGAGCAGGTGGTTGATCTCGAGCGTACCGAGTTTGGGTGTGCGGACGATCTGCTCTTTCTGAAGGTCTTTCATGACCATGGTAGTGCTCTCACGCGTGACGCCGATCATGTCGGCTAGCAGCTGGTGGCTGACCGGAAACTGGACTTTCTGCCAACCAAGGCGCGGTTCATCGGCATGCTGACGCGATAGGTAGACTAGCGTAGCTAATAATTTGGAACGGGTGGATGTCTTTTCCAGGCTGCTCATGCGGCGCAGGATTTCCTGCACTTCACTGGCGAACCAGCGCATGCAGTAATGCATCAGAGCAACGTCGGTAGACAGCCGGGATTCAAAAGCTGCACGCGAAATCACGTACAGTTCCGATTCGGCGACGGTGGTATAGAACGTACTGGTCTGCCCGGAACCGGGAGTACCTGACAGGCCGAACATGAACAGACCCGGAAAGACAGCCGGAGCCTTTAGGACGTGCAGGATCTTCTCGTTGCCGTCTTCGTCGATGTCGTAAATCTTAACGGCGCCGTGTTTGATTATGAAGGCATCAGTCGGATTTTCACCCTCGTATAGGATGATCTGGCCTTTGGGATAATGACGAAGTTTCGCATCGGCTAATAAGGGGTTCAAGACTGCCGGAAAGTCGGCTGTACTGCGGGTCAGAAGAGTGCTTGTAATTTCCTTCACAGTTACATTGTACGCTGTTTTAGCCATAGAGTGTAATGCAAATACGCCAGCTGCAAGGAAAGCCTCACTGTAGGGTCCGACATTAAACGGTAGAGTAGTAAGTAGCAAACAGCAAACGGTTTGCATCAAGGGTATAAGGTCAGCAAGGAGGCGACATGATCCAGTCAGCAACATTGAAGAATTTCGTCCATGAGCACGAAAGCCGATTACAAGCAAAGTTGCGCGGACTGGATGGAGACCGTGCTGAGCGCGAGCTGCATGGCAACGTTAGCCGCACGGCTTCCCGGCGGGTTTCCGGAGCCGCCCAGCACTGGAATGAGTCCGACATGGACCGTGAGTCACGTCGCCGGCCAAGCTCTACCTACTTCAATTTCATAGTAACGGCTACTGACTAAGTCCGGCAGCCATCCCCGTAAACATTACATAATCACGAAGGAGTACTTCACATGGGAATTATCGTATATATCATCTTTGGTGCACTCGTAGGTTGGATCGCATCGATGATCGCCGGTACAAACAAAGAACAAGGCGCTATTGGCAACATCGTCGTAGGCATCCTGGGCGCTTTCATCGGTGGTGCAGTCGCCAGCTGGGCTGGAATCGGTGATATCACCGGCTTCAATATCAGCAGCTTCCTGATTGCCCTGGGTGGAGCAGTGGTCCTACTGTTCATCTACAAGGCGGTCCGCGGTGCAGGCCACCACAGCAGCCACAGTCCGATGTCACGCTAAACAGCTTGGCGTACACTACAAAAGAACCGGCTTTCCGCAAGGTAGCCGGTTCTTTTATTTGGAGTGACTGACGTTTCTGTTCTTGTTGCTGTCTGCTGCGCCCGTTTCCTACGCTTTGGAAACGGCCAGGTCGTGCAATAGTTTGGTCATTGACGTGACATCGGGGACAATGAAACGTGCATGCGTCTCTTTGTTACCGACCTTCAGCGTATAAGCGTCCTCCGGTAATGACTTGAACATGTCCTCGTCGGTATAGTCATCTCCGGCACAGAGTACGAAATCGGCTGCGCTGCTGACGAGTAGCTCCTCGGCGACGGTGCCCTTGTGGACGCCACGCGGTTTGACCTCGATGATCTTACGACCGCTATAGACCGCGACTTCACTGCCGTTGACCAGGGCGCTTAGTTCCCGTTTGAGGTTGGCAGTGCGGTCATAGGCCAATTCCGGTGCGACCTTGTTGTAATGCCACACTAACGCGAAGTTCTTTTCTTCGACTTCGGCACCGGGGGTGCGCTCGGCGTAACGCTCCATGATTGGCAAAAGTACATCGCGGTACTGCTTGAAGGAAATCTGTTGCTGCGCCCAGTTGCCATCCTGTTTTATCCATGAACCGTGTTCGGCAACCAGAGTCAGGTCCAGTTCACCGAACCATGATTCCAGCGCATCACGGGTGCGGCCGCTGATGATACAGACCTCGGTGTCGGCCCTCCTTGTAAGCTTGTCCAGGTCGGCCAGTAGCGAGCGGCTCGGTTTGACCTTATCGGGGTCAGGACTGTCGACGAAGCCAGCCAATGTGCCATCGTAGTCGAGCAGTATCAGCCGTTTATCGGCATTAGTGAATTCTTCGACCAACTCGGACCGGCTGCGTTCGCCTAGTACTTTGGCGTTCTGTTCATGCTGCCGCTCGCGTGCTGCGCCGAGCTGTTCTATGAAGTCATTGGCCCAGCGCTGTACGCTGTAACGAGATAACCGGCGCTGCATTGAACGCATACGGTTGCGCTGCTCCTGTTCAGGCATGACGAGTGCTTGCCGGATTGCCTCGACGATGCTCGACGTATCATTAGGGTTGATACGCATCGATTCGGGCATCTCCTCCATCGCACCGGTCATCTCACTGAGGATCAGTACGCCGGTTCGCTGTTGTTTACAGGCGACGTACTCCTTGGCGACGAGATTCATGCCATCACGTAACGGCGTCACCAGGGCCACGTCGGACTTGGCGTAAAGCGCCACGATCTGGTCGAACGGAAGGTTCTTGAACTGGTATGAGATTGGCGTCCAGTCGATGGTGCCATACATGCCATTGATACGGCTGACGGTGACTTCTATCTCATCGCGTAGTTCGCGGTAGGTGTCGACTTCGGTCCGTGATGGTACGGCTACCATCGCCAGCGTGACTTTCTTGTGGCTCTCGGGATATTCACGCAGGAATTGTTCGTATGCTTCCAGGCGGTGGGCGATGCCTTTGGAGTAGTCCAGACGGTCGACTGACATTATGATCTTCTGCCCGTCGTAATGCTTGTCTAGTTTCTCCAGTTCCTTGGCGACCGGTTCTGAGCTGAGCGCTTCGCTGAACTTCTTGTAATCGATACTGATAGGGAAGGCGTCCACCTGGACTTTGCGCGTCGCTTTACCGTGATTGGCGGCGATGGTGATGACGCCATGCCGGCTTTCGTGCCCCACAAGGCGTAACACGCTACTGCTGAAGTGGCGGGCATAATCATAGGTGTGGAATCCGAGCAGGTCAGCACCGAGCAGGCCTTCCAGGATCTGCCGGCGTTCCGGCAGCAGACGGAAGATTTCGTACGAAGGGAACGGGATGTGAAGGAAGAAGCCGATCGATGCTTCAGGCAACGCCTCGCGCACTAATCCGGGAAGCAGCATGAAGTGGTAATCGTGTATCCAGATGACCGAATGCGGATCCGAGTGGTCAGTCACGACCTGGCTGAACAGACGGTTGACCTCTTCATAGCCCTGCCAGTAGTCATCGGTGAAATGCGCGGTGGACTGGAAATAATGGAACAATGGCCACAAGGTATCGTTGGCGTAACCTTCGTAGAAGTTATGAACTTGCTCTTTGGTGAGGAAGACCGGTATACAGCCGTACTTCTTGAGCTCCAGGGTGATCTGCCGTTGGTCCTCTTCGTCAATGTCGTCCGAAGCGATTCCCGGCCAGCCGATCCATAGCTGCTCACTGTCCACGTCAAGTGACGACATGGCGGTCGCCAGGCCGCCGCTGCTAGGCGTGTATGTCAGGCCTTCATCGGTCTTACTGACGCTGACCGGCAGACGGTTGGAAACTATTACGAGCTTTTGGTCGCTTGCTACGGTGGCTTCGTGATTTCGGCTCATGAGAGATGTGATGTCCTTCTGGGATTATAAAAAATGCAGTCTTCCTCAAGCTGCGCTCGCCAGTATAACAGACCGGTGAGCACAGCGTTGTAAGATTATTCACTGATTGAATATGAGGCAGCGTGCCTGGTACGGCTGTAACTTCAACTGCAGGACGCCATCTTTGTCCGGCCCTGAAAGGCTTTCGTCATTCAACTGGTCATGGACGCTGCCGCTGCCGGCAAAGTGTGTGGAAGTGATCGTGGTGCTGACTTCGCGGTTAGCAAAGTTGAGGATCGTCGCCTGAAGTTGTCCGCCGTTCTCGGAGGGCAGACGGTGCACCAGGCACAGGACCGCCTGATCGTCGGCTTCAGGCAAGTCGATCTGCTTGGCTAAGGCCAGTCCGAGGGACTCGCGGATGGCCAACATATGCTTGAGCTGGCTGGCGAATGAGGTTTCGTCATCAAGCTGGTCTGGCAGTGAAGCGTAGAGGCAAGGGGCCTTTGGCATACCCGACAGTGATGCTTCGGCTTGCGGGTTGACGTCCATGATGTCATAGGAACCGCGCTCCAGCCAGCGGGTATCACCGTCCTTAAGCAGGTTGCGTATCTGGTCGGGGTCTAATGTCAGCACGCCGCGCAAGTCCCAACCGGACATGGCGAAGACACCGGGCTGCAACGCATTGAACTGGGCCATGAGCAGGTGTGCTTTCTGCACGAGCTGGATGTCTTCCTCGGTGATGTCCAGGAAGTCTTTGATGCCGAGTGCCGCGGTGATCACGCTGGCAGTGGTGCAGGCGATACCGTTTTCGGTGTGTGGCTGGTTGTACGGCGCGTTGGGGCCGGTGATGGCTTCGCGCAGCTCGGTCTGGATGACGGTGCGCAACTCGCCACCCGGCATATCCTTGCCGCGGTAGGTGTATATGTCGTCCTTGTGCACGGTCCAGAAGTGGACCAGCTCATACGTCAGCTCGTCATGGTTCTGTAGGGCATGGACCATGGAGACCGGATCGATGCCGAACCGCTTGGCTTCCAAGAGCATCATGCGCAAAAACTCCACGCTGCCGGTGGCAACGGCGTGGTGGTAGCCCGGCCGGGATACGAAGTCATACGACAGGTCAGCGCCACCGCTGGCCATCGCCTGCATGTCGTCCAAGGCGACGTTGAACTCCTGAAAGGTGAATCCACCCACTTTGCGGACGCTGCCGGCAATCAGGTGGTTGGCCGCTTCAGACAATGGGTGACCTTCGGACCAAGCCGGCTTGTCCTCATCGGTCTTTTCGATGCCCAGGAAGCCGTTGGCGTCCAACCGGAGCCCGCGTGAACCGAGTTGGTCGATGGAGTGCAGCGCATCGCCGATGACCAGCTTCATACCGCCGAACGACGGGTCGAGCCAGTTGATGGTCGGCTGTCCCTGTTTGAAGAAGTGCAGGTACACCCAGCGACGGCGTACACCATCGACACCACGGACGATCGGTGTGGCGCTCCAGTTGGTCTCCTTCACGCCAGGTTCATAAAAGATGACCCGTGACAGCTTGCCGATGATATAACCGCGCTTCTTGAGCTCTTCTTCGGCCTCGGCGGAGAGATTGGCTGCATCCTGATCCTTTGGTACGGATGGCAAGAGGTGCCAGTCTTCCTTGGGAATCTCAATCATATGGTAGATGCCTGGGTAG
>JALQUD010000067.1 GCA_023268595.1 Candidatus Saccharimonadia bacterium | reverse complement strand
CGTAGATAAGCTTGGTCACACCCTTAGGGCTGGCGAATTGCTCTTTGAGGGTGGCCCGGCGTTGGCCAAGTTCCATCTGGACGGCACCGACGTGCTCGGCCGGGACCTCGATGATGACTTCCTCGACCGGCTCCATGGTGACACCGTTCTCTTCGTGGGTGACGACCTGTGGCCGGCCGACCTCGAATTCGTAGCCTTCGCGGCGCATGGTCTCGATCAGCACGCCAAGGTGCAGTTCGCCACGGCCGGCCACAGTGAAGCCGATACCATCGTCTTCGACCTGCAGACCGACGTTGGTCTCCAGCTCTTTCTGCAGACGGTCGCTGATCTGGCGCGAAGTGTTGAATTCACCTTCCTGGCCCTTGAACGGACTAGTGTTCGGGCCCAGGTAGATACGCAGGGTCGGCGCTTCGACCTCGATGGTCGGCAAAGCTTCCGGGGCGGCCGCATCAGCGATAGTCTCACCGATCTGGGCGTCACCGATACCGGTCAGCTGTACGATGTCACCGGCAATACCACCCGGCACTTCGAATTTGCTGACGCCACGGCTCATGAAGACATTGTCGACCTTGGCCTTGACCTGGCTGCCGTCTTTCTTGCAAAGAACTACCTGATCACCGGCCTTGATGTTGCCACGGGTAATACGGCCGACGGCGTACTTGCCCTTGAACGTATCAAAGCTCAGGGCAGTCACCAGCATCTGGAACGGCTTGTCGAGTTCGACGGTCGGGGCCGGAATCTTGTTGATGATGGCGTCGAAGATTGGCTCCAGATCTGCATCAGCTTCGGCGTCGGCCGGGACTTCAGCCCAAGCCTTGCCGGCACGGCCGATAGCGTAGTAGACCGGGTAATGCAGCTGGTCTTCGTGGACGGCCAGTTCCAGGAACAGGTCGGCCAGTTCGTCCTCCACTTCACTGATGCGGCTGCCCGGCTTATCAATCTTGTTGATGATGACGATCGGCTTGAGCTCGGCAGCCAAAGCCTTGCCAAGGACGAACTTGGTCTGTGGCATCGGACCCTCTTGGGCGTCGACGATAAGAATACAGCCGTCGGCCAGGTTCAGCGTCCGTTCGACCTCACCGGAGAAGTCGGCGTGGCCCGGCGTGTCGATGATGTTGATCCGGTAGTCGCCATGTTGCACGGCCGTCACCTTGGCGGTGATGGTGATGCCACGTTCCTTCTCCTGGTCACCGGAGTCCATGATCAGCTCCTGGCTCATCTCGGCCTGGTTATCACGGAAGGTCTTGGACTGCTTGAGCAGGCCATCGACCAGTGTGGTCTTGCCATGGTCGACGTGCGCGATGATGGCGATATTACGGATATTCTTGGGATCTTGGTTCTCGGTGTTCATAACTGGAGGCTCGTGGTTAGTTGATTAAAATGGAGGCTTACTGCGCATAAAACAGCTATAAAAACAGCGCTCATACCGTTTGATGGTGAAGCGCTGCTTGGTCGGCATTACTTACTGCTTATATTATAACATAACCGCGCAACAGATGAAAGCATGCACCTAATTGCTGGACAGGTGCCATAACCCACAGTACCGGCAGATATACGGCCGGACCTGGGCGCCGTGCTGATAAGCCGCCACGTTGGCAGCGGCGGCAGCCTGCCGCTCAGTGTCGAAGACCAGTTTGTCTGCACATGGCAGTGCCGCTTCGTCGATGGAATACTTGTCCATAACGTTTACGATACCACGCCGCCAGCTACGCGGTCAGGGCGCGAAGGTGCGGATCTGCATGTCCAGCTGATTGATGTCGCCAGCGCTGTCCGCGGCGGCGTCTACGCGTTGCAGGGCTTTGGCTGCGGCATCGAGATCATCGGCCGTATCGACCTTCGGAGCATCAGCCGCCGTCAGGCCATCCGAACCGGCGCCACCGATGATTCCGGGCTGGCCGAGCGAGGCGCCACCGCCTGTCAGCGGATTAGCATACAAGCGGTAACCGATGAAACCGATACCAGAAAACAGCGCCACGACCGCCAGCGGTCCTGCCAAAGCACGCACTCCGGTCCGCGGCATAGTGATCTTGGAAATCTTGCGCATCAGTCCTTAGCTCCCTGCGCCTGAGCAGCGGTCGATGCAGCCTGCACGACGCCGACCAATTGCGTTACCGTATCGCGATACGCCTTGATAGCTTCGTTACGCGCCGTCGTCAGCTGTCCGACATTCTGACCCGCAGCCTTTGGTCCTTCCATGCCGCAGTCAAACTTCGCGGCAGCATCGTCAACCAGCTTGCTGGCCGATTGGGCCGACGTCTTAGCGCTATTGACCGACGCCAGTAACGCGTCATAACCATCTACCGACAACTGGTTGCGGGCATAATAGTCCTGTACCCGTTGTGAGACGGTGTCGACATATTCGACGGTATCATCGCCACGCTTGGCAAGCCGGTTCAAGATGGTAGCGATGATATCCTGCCGACTCTGGCAGACGGCCAGTTTGCCGGCCTCAAGCTTCTGCGCACCACTGGTAGATTGGGCTGACTTGGCGGCAGCATCGGCCACCAGTTGCCGGGCGTCATCGGCCCGTTGCTGGGCAGCATCCCTAGCTTCACGAGCCTTCTGGCTGGCCTGGGCGCTGAACTTGGCAGCCGGTGAATCGGCGCCGACGGCAGGTTTGCCGCTGGGCGTGGCAGCCTTCTGTTTCTGTTCGACGCCCGCCGGCAGCATGGAAGATGCCGGATCGTTGTCGGCAGTTTCCGAGGCGCTGTATGTCATGGCCGGCGGCTGCGCCGCGGTTGCCACCGATGATGAGAACACCACGGACGCCAATACCGCCATTATCAGCGCTACGGATGTCAGACTGGCCATCGGTTTGTATCTCATCGCTTGTTTTCTGCCGCTACAGGCGGCCCATCTAGGGTAACTGTGATTACCTCAAGGATAAGCGTAAACCGGTGGACGGTCAAGCTTGCCACGAATTGGCGGACCAGCTCATAACAGAAAAGCACCGTGGAGACGGTGCTTAGACAAAATTTGGACGAAATCGGGAGAAAGTATTCTATCGTGATCTATTCATAGCGGGTCGATTGGCGCTTGCTGTAACCCCATCCACGACGCTCCATACGGCTGGCACCGACGTTGACGGCGAGCTTGTGTCCGCGATACTTACGTTGGACACGGTGGGACTTCATGTCATCCATGCCGAAGTCATCGATTTGGTTCTTCTTTGCGTAGCGTACCATATGCTGCTGTCTCCTTCGTGGAACGCCCTGGTGTTGGGCTGGGTTAGTTACTATTGCCCTTGCAGTATGGCTCGCCATGACGCTTATGACTGTGAAATCCATTACAGCTTGTTTATTGTCGGCCTTTGAACGTCCAGCAGCTCCAGCAAAGGCACAGTTTTGCATAGTGGAGTATAATTATGTCCATGCGTAAAGTATTTGATCAACGCCACGCCAGCTTTCTGAAACGTCCTTTCGAGGCTTTTAAGGCATACGACACTGACCGTAAGGTCCGCGTCGGTTTCGTCACCGGCATACTCATAGCCGTCATCGCGTCCAGCGCCGTCCTGGCGGGTGTCCATATGACTAACGCCGAGCCGTTCGGCGACACTACTGCCTCCAAGCAGGAATCCAGCCAGTTCGGCGATGTCGGCGGGTCGGACAATGCGGCCGCCGTCCAGAAACCAGCGACCTCCAGCACGCAGACAGGTCAGTCATCCAACACGCCCACGACCGGGGTGGCAGGGTCGGCAGGCAAATACGTGGTCCTAGGTGACTCGGTCGCCGCAGGTCTCGGCTTGCCATTGGTGACCAATGCCAATGCCCAAGACAACACTTGCGGCCGCTCAAGCCAATCCTATGGGTACGAAGTCGGCCGCCAGCTCGGTAGGCAAACGACATTGCTGGCCTGTAGCGGCGCCACTGCCGGCGATCTGTTGACGCAGCAACGCGTTGACGGCAACAACCCTCAGGCTCAGATCAGCGCGGCCTATGCCGGCGGCGCACCGTCACTAATATCGATCACCGCTGGAGCTAATGACATGAAATGGCAGACATTCATAGGCAAGTGTTACGCCGCCACCTGTGGCACGAACACCGACACGAATGTATCCGACGCAGCGTTGGTACTGATGCGCGGCAAGCTGACAGCAGCACTGGAGAGCATAAAGCTGCGTGCCGTCGCCGGCAATGTGCAGCCACCGACCGTCGTCGTCACCGGCTACTACAATCCTGTATCGACCGCCTGCGCGACCGACCCGGCATTCGGTTCCCGCATGACAGCCGCCGAAGTCGAGTGGCTCAACGGCCGGGTAGCCAAACTTAACGACAGCATAGCTAAGACTGCCGCCAATTACAGCTTCGTCCGTTTTGCTCCGGTTGACTTTACCGGCCATGACCTCTGTTCTGCCGACCCATGGGTGCAAGGGCTTACGGCCAAGGCGCCGGTCCACCCGACAGCCACCGGCCAGCAGGCTATCGCCCGAGCAGTCGTGGCGGCCACCAACGCCACTCGCCAGTAATTCCAGTTCTTAGATTTTTCAGGTATACAGCGGACGGGCCAGCAGGACCAGCGCCGCGCTGACGACGATCAAGAGGACCAGACGCCCGAAACGGTTGGAGTCGAACAGCTCTTCCATGTGCTTGATGGGCGCCTGCAGTTCACGGTTCTGCTTTATCAGTTGACGCACTTTGGCATCGCTGGCAGCCTTGCCGCTGGTACGCTTGGATATCCGTGCAGCCGCGGTACGACCCGGTTTCGGCTTGGCGGCAGACTTGGCAGCGGCAGCGCGAGTCTTCCGCGCCGGCTTGGCTGTCGCGACTTTTGATGCGGTAGTGTTTGTCTTCATATTTTTGACCACTCCCCATTCTTGTCGATAACAGCCGCCGCGTCAAGGCTTTAGCGGTATAGAGGTGAATCTTACACCGGACATGACCGTACAAGCACGACCGGCCTTACGTGATTTCGGAACGGGTCTTGGTCATGATGCGATTGATGGCCGCATACACCCGCAGACCGTGCTGCTCCAAGGCCTTCTGATAGAACTCGTGCAAGGCGCGTGCATCATCCAATGCCCGGTGACGGTCCACCACCTCGATACCGTGGGTCGCGATGATGGTGTCCAAATTATGGCGCCGCTGCTCCGGGTACAGATGCCGGGATAGACGGGCGGTACAGAACCGGTCCATATTGAACGCATCCGGCTTACCCATGCGCCGGTATGACTCTTTGATGAACGAATAATCAAAATTGACGTTATGAGCCACGAAGATCGATCCATCAAGGAATTTCCCCAGATCTTTGGCGACCGCTGCGAACGCAGGCTTTCCGACCAGCATGCCGTCATCGATGCCGGTCAACCTGGTGATGAACGGCGGTACCGACTGGCCGGGATCGAGCAGTTGGCTGTACGTACCCACGACCTGCCCATCTTCAACCCTGAGCGCACCGATCTCGGTGATGCGCGCATCATATGGGCTACCGCCCGTGGTCTCGATGTCCAGGAACACCAGTGGTCTGTGTGTCATGATTCCAAAAAAGCTCCTTGCCAATAGTCATATCCAGCATACACCTATGCATGGCATACGCGAACCATTACTGACAGCCTGTCTGCCAGCATGTAGAATTAAGTCATGAAGACAACAGATTCCACTCGAACTATCACCGGACTGATAATC
>JALQUD010000066.1 GCA_023268595.1 Candidatus Saccharimonadia bacterium | reverse complement strand
GCTTTCGTTAACTATATTGTCAAAAATCAAGCAGGTCAGGCGTACCTGCTAATGAATGGTACGACGTCTTACGCTATTGATTCGGCACATAATGACGCCTGGGGCGTTTCTAGCTCGACACCTAAAATTAGCGATAACGCGCTGGCTCGCTACCCTGTGTCGTCAACAGTACTTAGAAACTTCATAGCAATCAATGGCACTAATTATGTTATGTCACAAGGCAAGAAAAGCCCTATCAGGATTCATGCTGATGCCTACCCTGCATCGCTGCCACAGATAGCAACACTACCAAACGACTATTTTCCAAATGACTCCGAGGCCTCATACTTAGTCCGCTCAAGTGATCAGTCAGACAATCGAATGTGGCTCATTAACCAGGGCAAGAAACTCAATCTGACTTTTGAACAACAAGTCACTTACGGTTATCTGAGCCGGAGCGTTCAGCCAACTACATTATCGGCCGCAACCCTTAACCTGATTCCGGACGATAGTCGCCAAGTATCCCTGCTGCTCCAGAAGCCGGGTTCTGGCATCAAGCTACTCAGTTTCGGATACTCATTAGGATTCCCGGATGGCGTCACACTTTCCAACTACATAAATCCATCTGCTGGCATTCTGCAAGTTTCACCGTCGATATTCGATTCGTTCGACTTAAAGCGCTCGGCATCACGCTTGATTCAAGACGATAAAGGCAACTATTTCTTAATCGAGAATGGTACTAAACGTTACATACCTTCATGGTCTATACTGACTCGCTACCTGTCTAATCAGCCTAGCTATCTTGAAGGCACAACGCTCTATTTACTACCCAGCGGCCCTAATGCTAGCTAATAACTGTACAGCGCGTCCTATATAAAAAGAAAAGATGGCCAGAAATCTGGCCATCTTTTCATCTCTAGCAGTATTGAATCAGTATCAGTCTAGCATCTGCCTGTAGACTTCGGGTAAGAGATCATCGTAGCCATCATAAAAGCTTTTGGCTTTCTCGAGGCCTCCATCAATCAGCCTGCAACGTAGATCCTGTTCTTCCAAGCAGCGACGAATATTCCGAGCAACCTCGGAGGCAGTCGGCTTAGTCACGAGGCAAGTCTTCTCGTGCTGATAGAGTTCATGCCAAGTGACATCGTCATATTCATTAACGACTACTGGGCAACCGCTCGCCATAAGCTCTGAAGCCGTGACCCCTGGGTGCCCACTAAACATGAACATCAGGCCAGCATCAACCGATCGGTAAAGCTTTGGTACAGCCTCATATTCAATCTTGCCCAGATTAGTGAACATACCTTCTACACCGAACGCAACCGCATCCCAGGGAGCGCCAGCGGTTATCACTTCAACATCGTTACCCATCTGCTGCTTCAGGCGCTTTAGGCCAGCTATACCGAGCTCAAACGCATTACGTGGCATGTTTGGACGAGCGTAGAAGAATACTTTATACGGCTTCTCCGGTGTGTAGTAGCGGTCTTCACGAGGGTAGTAGGCGCTCAGATCAACCTTTGACTTCATTACCACTCCATCGCCACCGTAACGCTTGCGGTACATATCAAGCAGTCCGTTCGTACCAGCAATTGCTTTGAAGCCGAAACTATACGTCAGCTCGACTAACGCCGATACAGAACCTTTGGGATAGAAATTCGCCTCATTATCTTGGATGAAGTAGTATTTTCGGCCGACCGTTTTTGACTTAGCTAATGGAAATGCCGTAGCCCACTGCGTGGCAATTCCTAGATCATGCGGCTTGACTTTACTGAGGTCGGCGGGCGTGATGGCGACAAACCGGGCCTTCGCCATCTCAGGGAAAGCAGCGGAAACCAATCCATGCTCCTGCGAAGCGTCATTGCCTGCTTTTAAGATATAGAAGGTTGTCCGCAGGCCACGCTCAGCGGATAGGAAAGTAGCAAAATGGAATATATTAGCAAGGCCGGCGTAGACGGCATCGAACGAAGGCAGGAACCATGCCACTGATTGCGGATCACCCGTCTGTTCGACTGTCCGAGATCCCGCCGCTATCTCATCCAGGGTGATATCAAAACTGTCCGCCAATATAGTCGCATCGTGCTGGTATACATCGACTGGTGCATGAACCTCAGCCGACGTGTCACTGACGCCGATCAAGGGCTCGTCATCAAAGAGGCGGTGCGGGTCCTGTTCTGACATATTAGGGTTGCTGAACGGGTCGCTCACCACCTTCTCGGACTTCAACCGGGCAGGCGCTTCGATCGGGCGCCTAGCATCAATCGTGTCACCATCGAACACCGACGCAGTGGCATGCGGAGTCATGACCAACCGGTACTTAGCACTCAACGCAAGGAAGTAGTCGCTCCAGTCATCGGGCTTATCGACCGCTGCCGAGGCACAATACTCCTTCAGCAGACTGACACGAGTCGCGCAGAACCACGGAGCTATGACATTCAGGTTACGCACCCACTCGGCATTACCTATATAGCTCTGGTAGTACCGGGGGTACTTATTGAACAAAGGGAAATACTCCAACCCAGGAGTTACGATACCGCCGGAACTCACGATGAGATCATGACGATCAACTAGCCGACCACTTACCGCCGCCAGCTGCGGGATGCCTAGCCAGCCAGTCAACCGACCATACCACTCCTCACCCTTCGGCAGACGGATGGAATCAAGCATGAAAACGGCCGTTTCTGCCTTCAGAGACTTATGCTTGGAGAAGAACTTGCCGACCGCTTCGACCTGGCCGCCGGCAGGATAAGAAACGACTTCCACGCCGGTACTGCTAGCTATCTCCTCGACGCGTTGCCCATCGCCACCTTCAAGCAGGACTACGAATTCGGCATCAGGCGCCACGGCCCTGGCGCGCCTCATGACCCGATGTGTGTTGGTCAGGTTACTAAAGTACAGCATAAAAAGCGGGTGCTTATCCAAAGCGCCTGGCTTCCATTCGAGTATGAGCTCCGTACGCTCCATACGCGCTTCCGCGGGGATACCATGTTTAGCTAGGAACTTATTTACCGTCTTGCGCTGGTTTTCAAGCGCATACGGCTTGGTCTCGATGGACATGGCAGTCGAGGTAGCGATGACCCGCCAGTGGTACAGGACCTTCGGGATGAAGCCGACATGTTTCGAGGCGTCAATCACCCTCAGGAAAAGATCCCAGTCCTGAGCTCCATCGGTCACTGGGTCCCAGCCACCGATTTTCCTGACGATCTCAGTCCTCATGACATTAAGGTGCGTCAGATAGTTGATATTAAGCAGCATTTCAGGGGACTCATGCGGCTTGAACAGGGGGTCGAACCGATTACCAGCCTCATCAATTTTATCCTTATCGGAATAGATGAAGTCGTAAGGTTTGTCGTTGAGCATTTTGGCGTTCTCGTACAATGCATCCGGCGAAAGCGTATCATCGTGGTCTAGCAGTGCGATGAACTCGCCTTTAGTCTTTTCGAGTATCTGATTGGAGTTACCTGCTATACCTAGGTTCTTACTGAACGACAGGTGCTTGACCCGCTTGTCCATCCTAGCGTAGCGTGCGATCATAGCGTCGATTTCCGGTGCGTCGCCGAAGTTGCCGAGACATAGCTCGAAGTTAGTATACGTCTGCTCCAATACTGATTCGATCAGCTCTTCGAAAACGTCGGCCGGCGGGTTGAACACGGGCGTTATGATACTTATCAGCGGTTTATACTTAAGCTTCAAGGCATCATGGCGCTGCGCATCGAGTTCCGCCTCATCCGGCTCGTTCAAGAGTATCCACTCCTGATATTTGGCAGCCTGTTCGGCCACGCCCTGTACGATGAACGCACCATGGCTAGCGCTACGGAACATGTGTCGGGCTTTGTTCGGATTTGTCATCAACATCTTGGCCGCCTTCTTAGAAAGACCTACCGGATCGCTCTTTATCTGAGCCTTGATGATACCGAGCTTCTTGGACAACTGGTAAGCCTTGGAGCTTTTGACAGCATTAAGCTCGGCCTGAATCAGTTTGGCCCGATACTGCTCCCGTTCGATCATCTTCCGGCTTTTATCGTCATTCATATCGTGGCCCTCACTGCTCATCATTATTACTGCGGAATTTCTTAGCCCCTGCCAACCGTCGGACCCCCTCTACAGGTTTCGAGTGTATCACGTTCAACAGTGGCCGCAACTTAGCTAAAGTCCTGGACTGATCCTCTATCGTCCGCTCCTGGGCCTTGCATAGCTCAGTCAGTCGGGCGATGTCGTCTGACGCCTTGGCGTTAGCCTCGGTTAATCGCCGCTCATTATCCTGTGCCCGGTCGATCCGGTCGGCATACAGCCGCATCAGCCCACCCACATAGACCGAGATCCTGTCACCGTCGGCCCCCTTGTCCGTGTAGCGTGTCACATCCACGAGAGGTTGCTTCGCGGCATCCTTATACATCACGACGAACTGGCGGTAGGTCGGCGATTGGAATTCATTCATCATTAGATAATCACGGTTATACTGCCGATTCAGCTTACGGTGTGCATTAGTGTCGAGGCCGAGCTTGGCTTCCAACAGGTTGGTATGCGTATTAAGCAGCCATGTCATCAGGCTCTGGCTACCGAACTCGTGGTGCGGTATCTTTTGCGCTTCAAGTATGTCGTAGAACATTTCAAGCCGGGGTTTGCCATAGAACAGATGCTCTTCAAGCCAGTCCTGGCCCGACCCGAACAATTGCTTATTGAAATCGTTGACGATCACCTCCGCGCGGTCGACGCCATCGGTCATGAAAGGCCCGGCGATAATGCACAGATCCTTAGAGATTCTTAGGCACTCTTCAACAAACTTACGCTTACCAGACTCGGGCACATGTTCAAGTACGTCCGTGCTCAATACCACGTCGAAGCTATCGTTCGGAATGTCGTTATCAGTTATGTCGGCGTGGATGTAAGGGACTTCAATATCGTCGGGCTTCGGGATGATGTCTAGGACCGTCAGCTCATACTGCAACCCCGATGTTTTCAACTGCTGCTGCAGGAACCGACTGCCGCCACCGACGTCCAATATCCGGACCGTCGCAGCCTCATCCTTCTTATATGCCTGCTCCAGGATGTCCACCAGAAGGAAGAATTTGGTCGATCCGTCCGGACTCAGGTCCGTTACTTTCTGGGTGGTTGATTGTATCGGCATGGCTATTCCTGATTTAATCCTTGCGTGATTTCCATTCGCCATCAAGACGTACCAGGCCTGGTACGAGCCGGTCGGAGATGACGCTGAAATGATACCACTTCTCGAGCTTATCCAGCTCGTCGGATACGTTCTCGTCGAATAGTACGACTGTCAGCGTATAGTCGCCGGGAGCCAACGGCATGGCGGCTACCGAGTACTCGATGACGTCGCTGCCACCATCTGCAGGGGCCAGCGTATTGTTAGGTCCAGCCACCAGCACTCCGTCAGCGTTATGGAATGCCAGGCCGCAGACGACCTTCTTCCCCTCGGCACCGACCGCACGCTCCAGGTCGATTCTCATCGTCCAGTCCTTGCCATTAGTGAAGGTCTTGGTCTCTTCACCGTCCTGCGACATCGCCAGCTTAGCCACCCTGACCTCGCCGCTGCCCATGCGCACCGTCTCTTCGCTTTCAGCGTCGGCTTTCTTCATAGCATCTTCATCGATGTTCAATCGGGCATATATCGACGCGGCCTTAGCGGGCGTCGCTTCGGCTACATACTTACTCTTATCAACTATCAGGACCCGGTCGCAGAAACGCTCAACGTTACCCATGTCGTGCGTTACAAGTATGATAGTCCTCCCCTCAGCCTTGAGATCGCGGAAAGCATTGACGCATTTCTTCTGGAAGCCTTCATCACCGACAGCCAATACTTCATCGAACA
>JALQUD010000065.1 GCA_023268595.1 Candidatus Saccharimonadia bacterium | reverse complement strand
GCCGATAGAGCTGATCGCGCCGGCCACGGCGTCGGATATGTTGCTGTCGGTCTGATACTGCTTGAGCACGTTGCGGATGCCGGCCTCACTGGCCGCATAGACCTTAAGCGGCCGGCCGACCTTGTTGCTCAGGAAGTCCACTGCCTGCACATTGTCCGCGTCGAGCATGGCAACCACTAAGCGGTGTTGCATCTCGCCCAATGGTACGGCCATGTAACGTTCGGCCAGGTCAGCTGGCAGCAGGTCGAGGATATGCTGCTCAATCTTAGCGGTCTGTAAATTGACGTACGGTACACGGGTAACGCTGGCGATGGTCTTGGTCAGGTCTTCTTCACTGACTCCACCCTCGGTACCCAGCAAACTGAACAGTGGCAGGTTCTTGGCACGGGCTTGGTCCTGTAGCTCTTTGAGCTTGTCGGCCTTCAATAACCCGTCATTGACGAGTTTATCCTGGACTTGCTGCTGGGCGGCTGGTGACAAGACGCTCATGTCTGTTTCTCCTGCCCTACCGGGCGTGCCGTGTTAGTGTCAGTTACTTCCCTTGAACGGATCATCGTTGGCATTGCCACCGATCTGGATCTGCAGGGTCGGGTCGATCGAGTTAGCGTTAAAGAAGCGGGCGTCCGGATCGTTGAATTCCGGCGTGATCGGCTGGACGACTTCCGCTTGCTGTTTCTTGTCGCCGGAACGGATGACGATACGCGATACGCCGATGGCCAGCAAAGCTGCCACGCCGGCGACGGCTATGATGATGGCTATATCCTTCTGTTTCATATGCTGTCCGCCTACTTGACGACTTTCTTAGTTATATTGAAGTTCTTGGCAGGCTGATAGAACGACTGGGCCTCGATCTGGACCGACATGTTGTTCTGACCACCTGAGATCTGCATCTTCTTGATCTGGAACGGACGGATCGACTTGTCGAAGGTCGCGATCAGCTGCTGGGTCTGCTGGTAATTGCCATTGGCTGTCAGCTGGAACGGCATGGCTATCGGCTCGGGATTCGGGCTGGACTCGTTACCGACCTGGTTGACCTCGTCGTCACTACCACTGATAGATTCGACCGCCATACCTTGCGACTTGGTGATCTGTTCTACGCTGGTCGCCAAGGCCGGGAAGTCGTATTTACTTGGCAGCGCATCAAGCACCAGCTTGGCGTTGTCGCCGTCCTGCGGACCGGTCCCTTGGGGATTGCCGCCCAGTACGTTCTTGGAGGTGCTGACGAATGTCTTATATGAAGTCACCAGACTGCTAGCCGCCTGGGCGTTGGTACGCAGCTGCTTGACGGCATCCTTCTTGGCACTGATAACACGGTTCTGGTACATGATCTGGTCAATCATCATCTTTCCGCCTACCAACGCGAAGGCCGCCATGAATGCTGCGACGGCCGTAGCCACCAGCATGCGGCTCTGGCTCTTGTCTATGAGCGCCCGCTTGACCGACAATCGTGAGCTCGGCTTATTCTTGTCAGCCATCAGTTGCGTCCTCCGTTAGTAGCGCTGGCATCACTCTGGAACAGATCGGTCGGCTGCTCGGTCAGCGAACGGGTACTGATGATGTTCGGCACCGTCAGCTTGATCTGGCTGGCGTTATTGAAGATAACCGGATCGAACTCGGTAGTGATCGTGTAGTTAGCGCCGCTGGAATTGCGCGCGAACGACGACAGCACGACTTTAGTGAAAGCGTTGATCGGGTCACCTTGCGGCGAGCCATCCTGCCCTAACGGCTGATACTTAGTGAACTTGAAGGTGTCAGCAAAGGTGTTGACGACTTCCAGCCCCGAAGCCGTGCCGGTCACCGAGATTGTCTTGGCTTCGAAGTCTACCTGCATCTGCGAGATGCTGGCAGCTGTCGGTGTGATCTGCGCCAAGTATGCCGGTAGCCGGGCAGCGACCGCTTTGCCTTCGTGTAATCCGGTCAGCGAATGCAGCTGGTTCTGGATCGTCAGCACCTTATCCAGGTCCTGGGTGTCCTTGAGCTGTTTGTTATAGGTAGCGATGTCCTTGTCCAGGTCGCTCAGATTCTTCTTCTGGAAACCGTAAACGATACTACCAAGCAATAGCAGAATTGCTACCGAAGCCATGATGACGATGACGGCGATGCCAATGACCAACCGCTTATTACGCGTGGTACGCAGGTAGTCGAGTTTGACGTCCGGCAGTAAGTTAAGTTGCGTCATCTTACTCCTCCCGCTCCGCTAAACCGGCGGCTACGCCGAACTGGTTGGCTACCGACAAAAGCTCGTTCTGGCGGTCCGGAGAAAAAGCTACGTTGCGCCAGGAGTTACCGATCTCCACGTTGAGGTTGAACCGGTTGGCGATATATAGCGGGAATTCCGGCAAGGCCGACGCCCCACCAGTCACGATGATGCGCTCGATCGGTGCGTTACCATAGCGCGCCTGGAAGAACTTGATCGACTTCTCGATTTCCGCCATCAGCAGGTCGACGGTGCTCAGGACCGCCTGGTATATCTGCCCTTCCAGCTTGTCCTTGCTCAGGCCGAACTTGAAGACGAACTGCTGTGCTTGCTTCTCATCGATGTTCAGATTCTGGGCGGCGGCGCGGATGATAGCCTCGACACCAGTCGGGATGGCACGTGTCAGACGCGGTTCACCGTTCATGGTGATGACCAAGTCGGCGCTCTTGTGGCCAACATCGATGACAATCTGTGGTGCGGTCGTGCCATTAGGCAGCAAGGCCCGCGGCATAGCCAGGTTGTCCGGTTCGAAGGCGATGACATTAAGGCCGACGGCCTCAAGCATGTCCAGACGGCTCTCGATGAAGCTGTTCGGGACGCTCGACAGCAGAACTTCGACTTTGCCTTCTTCCTTAGGTGAGTCGCCAAGCAGTTGCCAGTCAAGTTTGGACTCGTCAAGCGGCGTCGGTATCAGTGAATCAGCCTGGTAGCGGATAGACTTGCCAAGTTCGTCGATAGGCAGCTTGTCGAAATCTGCCAGCGTCGTGAAGACCTTTTGGGATGGAATGCCAACCGCTACGTTACGCGTCGACATATTAGCCTGGTTCAATAGCTCGGTAATAGATTGGCCGAGCCGCTGCTGGTCGCCCTTGGCGTCGCTCATGACCAGTTTGCTATCGATCGGCATGTAGGCGTACTTGACCAGCGTACGCACATTGCCGCTACCCTTCAGTTCCACTAACCGTATGGCCGTCGTGCCTATGTCTAGGCCGAAGAATGCAGATACCCCACTCAGAATGCTCATAATTAACCCTAGTATAGCATAAGCGTAAGCCTTATACGCAACGCTTTCTACATCCTTTCCTTACCTTTTTCATAGTGTGGTCCGCTTGTTTACAGCACCGGCGGCAAACCAGTGATCGAGTCGTAGTCGTCGGTCTTGCCTTGGGTGAGTCCGTTGCCGTAGGGTGTGCTGAGCCAGGCTTCGGGGCTGTAGTTGAATGTTTCGGCCGGCGTGCCGCTGACGCTGCCCGCTGTCCTGAGAAGCCATACCTGGCGGGCCACGAAGGCTCCGTTGACGGTCAGATCGTTGTTGCAGGTCGTACCAAGGTTGGCGTTGAGGCCGGCGGCGATGCTGGGGCTGGTGGCGCAGGTGTAGATCACTCCGTTGGTGGCGCTAGGACCACTAGCTTGGGCTATATAGAAGCCGTCCAGCCGTTTGACGCCAGGTGCTATGTAAATGTTGCCACGCACGACCACCGAGAACGACGGAATCTGCGCCGCACTGGCATAGCTGCCGGAGAACGTGACGTCACCGTTGATGTATAGGTCACCCTCTATGTACCGCACTACCTTACATGCAGCCGCATTAGAACCGTTGCAATTCGGTACGCTGGTAGCTCCAAGTGTCTGCGAACCTTGGATCTTAGCCGGGTCGACGTCCTTGAAATAGTCGCCAGTACAGCCGATACCGCCGAACTGGCCACCATAGACCCCACCCGCTACATTGACCTGGCTGGACGTACCGCCAGTGTTGCCAAATGAGGCTCCGGTCGGCTGGCCGCTGCTACCCTGGGCGGTCGCGAAACCTTGCAACAAGCCTAAAGCTAGCGCGCCCTGCTGCGTACCTGCCCCGGCATAACCACCGCTCGTACCGCGGTTCCAACTGACCACGCCGGCGTTCTGGTTAGCGGCCACACCGCTGGCCGCACACTCAGTGCCACCGATGCTCATGCCGGCTCCGGCGCTGATGTCGCCGTTCTTGACGCTAAAGTACGGCTTGCCTGTCACATAGAACGTTGGCGGACTCGGGTCGGAGCTGTTGGCCGATCCACATTGTATGGCACCGAATGAGCCGTTGACGCCGTAACCGATGACATACTTGCCAGTCTGGCCCGTCGGACCCATCTGCTGCGTCGTCACCGTCAGCGACGAGCCGGTCCTGGTTATCTGCGCCGGGGCGTAGGTCTGTGCGAAATTGAGGCCTGGACCGTTGACGTTGACGAAGAACCGGGTGTCACCGCGTGACATGACCGCGGCAGCCTCGGCGTCACTTCCATAATGGACATTAGCCGTGACGGTAAATGGCGTATTAGGATCAAGCGCATTCGGTGCGACCGTCGCTCCGGAACAAGCCGGTTGAGCCTTGAGGCATGGGCCGATGGTTATCGGCGAGTTGGTCAATGTGTACGTACTGCCGTCAGCAGCCCTGCCCACGGCCGAAACCGTCACCTGGTCCGGGCTGCCGCGGACCGCGGCCGGAGTGTTGGCCGTCCATAAGTGCGCACCGGTCGTACTGGCACGGATGCTCGTGTCGGTACCGACGACCGTGCCACCGATCGTATATGTCACCGTCACGGGTACCTGGTAGCTGGCATTGCTCGGATCGAAGGCATGGCCACTGACCACGGTACAGCTGGAATACGTATTAGAATCGCCATTGTTATAGCCAGGCGGGTCCTGTGGCGTGGCCGGCGTCGGCGGGTTGATGTCACCGGTAGCCGGCGATTTCAGGTCGGCCTCGCCGATCGGGTTGCCGCAGCCATATTGGATACGGAACGGCTGGCCCGGTTGGCCGGCCGGCCGATTGAACTGCATCACCCGGATACACTCAGGATCTTCGGTATAGTGCCAGACATCATCGACGTCACCCGGCGTATTCCTACCGACCTGCTGGGCATCATACGAAGTGTTCTCGTACTGACCGCCGGAACACCAGTTGCGATCCCACTGGATAAGCCCCTTGCTCTCGTAATCATTGACCAGGGCTTTCCATTCATCCAAGTGGTCGTTGGCATAATTGACGGCGGCCGTCTTGCTGCCATTGAACTCCGCGCCCTTCTTGCCGAGCATGATGTTGATCATCACCGTGGCGCTGATGCGGTCCTGGGTATTACCGTTCTTCAGGCGGTCTTCCATGGTGGCTATGAACAACGGCGCCGTGAACGAGCGGCTGTATTGGTTGCGGTTGACGAAGAAGTTGTTATTGAAGGTCGGTATCGTGTTCTTATAACGCTGGCCATTGATGTAGTTGTAGCAGTCACGGCGGCCCCAGATGACCGTGCTGTAGCAGTTATGTGCCGCGTAGGCTACCGAACCGGCCGCACCGGCACCGATGACACCCAGCACCAATATGGCCACCAGCAGTTTGTAACGTCCAAGTCGTTTCATAAGTCTTGCTGTCAGATTACCCATCAGAGCGTACCCTCAAGTCCCTTCACGATCTGTTCTTCTATCATGATCTTTGATTGGTTCTGTTCCTTGCCCTCGGCTTGGAGAATTTGGATCACCTGCTTTAAACAAAAAACCAGTTTTATCATTAATTATTGTTTCATTTGATCCACCAATGTCACTTGCTACAATTAATTTTTGCATTGATTGTGCTTCAACAGAAACTCTTCCAAAAGCCTCT
>JALQUD010000064.1 GCA_023268595.1 Candidatus Saccharimonadia bacterium | reverse complement strand
CTGCTCTCTGAAGGGCATCGGTACATGGACTGCCGATATCTATCTGATCGAAGCCCTCCAGCGACGAGATATCTACCCGGTGAGCGACCTGGCAGCCCGCAACGGATTGAAAGAAATCAAAGCACTTCCTTCTGCCAGTCCAGAGGAACTGGAAATCATTGCCTCCACTTGGGCTCCCTACCGTACTGCGGCCACCATGATTATCTGACATCACTATCTGTGGTCACGCAACCGCATGACAGATATCACTCCGTCCACCACGTATTAGGCTAGACATGTTCGCGCGTGATACCATAAACGTAATGAAACGTCGCGTTACCAAGCGCATACACATCACACGACGATTCCGACCGGCCGCGCTGACCGTGGTCGTCGGCCTGTTTGCCATTGCCGGATTCATTGCCCTGAGGGGCAGCTTTGCCCAGACGAACCAGCCACTAGCTACGACCGATGCCATAACTCCCAACGATCCACGCTATGATAAGCAGCCTTTCTGGAAAGCTACCGGCGTGGACGAATTATGGAGTAAGACCACCGGC
The DNA here is from genome assembly GCA_023268595.1 of Candidatus Saccharimonadia bacterium. Lineage (GTDB taxonomy): Bacteria > Patescibacteriota > Saccharimonadia > Saccharimonadales > UBA4665 > JALQUD01. Next base: position 5,311 of record JALQUD010000064.1, on the reverse strand, counting down.
AGCCCGGATGTAACCATAGCCCTGGTCGGAAACGGAGTGAACCCGCACGAGGAGTTCGAAGGCAGATTGTTACCCGGCTACGATTTTCAGACGAATAAACCGCAGGCTACGCCGGACAATGACAATAACACCTACATAGCCGGCTACGCCGCCGCCAAGGGCAATAACGGTAAAGGTATCGCCGGCGCCTGCTGGAATTGCAAGATATTACCGCTTACGGTATTCGATAGCCAGGTACGCTCTACCAACACTATCGTCGGTAATGCCATACGCTATGCCGCCGATGCCAACGCCCGCGTCATCGTCGTTGACACCAAAGCGGACAACAATGACCCCAACTCAGACGTCAACAAGCCGCTCAGGGATGCTATCCAGTACGCCAACTCCAAAGGCTCACTGATCATCGGCTTCATACCTTATATCGTCGAAACCCAGGTGGCGTATCCGGCAGCGTACCCGACCGTCCTGACGCCTACTGCTGTCAACGCGGACGGTAGCCTGACGGAATACAGCCGCTACCCCAATTATGCCGATTTGGCAATTCCCGCCGCCGACCTGTCGCCGTCTACCAAATATACCGGCTACTCGGATTATGGCAACATGAGCGACCACGAAGTGGCCACCGGTTATACCGCCGGACTAGCTGCACTACTGTTCTCGCTATACCCTAAAGCCACACAGGCAGACATGTACAGCGCCCTCAAGACCACGGCCACACCCTGTTGTAGTAGCAAGATTGAGGGTGGCATCGTGAACGTACCCAAGGCCGTGGCATACCTAGAGGCTAAGTACCCGACTTCAACGACACCGACGCCGACGCCTCCGACCCCTACGCCGCCAACACCAACCCCGCCCACACCTACACCGCCGACGCCGAACCCACCATCCTCCGGTAAAGCTGGTGACCTGAATGGCGACAATAAGGTAAACCTGACCGACCTATCACTCCTGCTGTCCTCTTGGGGTAAGGCCGACACTAAGGCAGACCTGAACAAGAACGGCAAGGTCGACCTGCCGGATCTATCGATACTGCTCAGCAACTGGGGCAAGTAACACTCAGCTGCCGGTAGAGTGCGCTATACTTAGTGATAATGGAATTATTCGGTGCCGCCCTGCTCGGATTGGCGGCCGGCTTTATCAACGCGCTGTCGAGCGGCGGCGGACTGATCGCTATCCCGGGCCTGATCTTCATGGGTGCATCGCCGGCCAGTGCGGTCGCCACCTCGCGTATGGGCGTGGTCGGCGGCAGTCTGACCTCGGCTTTACGGTACCAGAGAAGCAAAGCGATCTCTTGGCGCTACATGCCGCTGTTCCTGATCCTGGCCGTGATTGCCGGTATCGCCGGTCCAAGGCTGCTGATCCTCATGCCACAGCACATCATCAGCACATCCATCGCCTTGCTGATGCTCTTGTTGTTGCCGCTACTGTTCATCCAGCATGATTTCGGCATAAAGGACGTGCCCCGATCACGCGTCCGCAAAGCGGTCGGCATGCTGCTGATGTTCATCGTGCTCATGTACAGCACTATGTTCGGCGCCGGTAGCGGCATTCTGTACATCTATGTGCTGGTGTACATGTTCGGGCTGACCGTCATCGAAGCCAACGCTACCACCACGGTCGTCGCCCTCGTCGGCTCCGCCGTCGCGCTTATCACCTACATCCATGGCGGACTCGTCGATTTCGGTCTGGCCCTGCCACTGACGGCCGGCGCGCTGGCCGGTGGTTATCTTGGTGCGCGCTTGGCACTCCATGAGGGTTCTGCCTGGGTCAAATGGATTCTGGCGGTCGTCATGGTCGGCGCCAGCATCAAGCTGCTCGTCGGCTGACCGTGCTTAGTAGACGTAGTCGTACCGGGTAGGTATGGCGTCGTCATGGCCGCCGTGGCCGCTGTGATCGATATGATCGTGGTCAGGCTCTCGCAAGTTGCAATAATACTCTTTCACTGTCTCTTCGCCATCAGCAGAAGAGTCCGTCAAGGCTGTCCTGGTAGCACCGGATTCTATGCCGTAAACCGCCAGGATGTTATCCAAGTTGATCTTATCAGCCGCAATCATCACACCTATCTTAGAAGACCAGAACATGATGTCTTTATCGCTCAGTCGGTGGCCAAGGCTTACTGAATGGCCCATCTCATGGACCACCACCAGTTTGCGGTACTCTGGATCGTATTTTTTCAGTATGGAATCTACCATCTCGATTGTTCCCGACACCAGATAGCCACTCCTCGACTTACTGCGGAATACTCCGTCAAAGCTGCCACCGCCATTGTCGTCGACCATTGACGCCACCACACAGTTGCTCTGAGCCGGACAGGTGTCGACCGGTTTTATGTCGATGCATGGGCTGACGTTCCAGATAGCAGCGCCGTCATTGATGTATTGCTTGTACTCCGCCGGCAAGGCTGAAGTCGCATAATAGATGGTGGCTGCATCGCCGAACTTATGACGCCATGGTTCGATCTGGTCGGTGCCACCATGGCTGGCATCCAGATCGGTCGGCTTCAGGCCGGCCGGCGCCTTACAGTTGCCGGTCTTGGACACAGTCCCACCGCCTCCACCGCCAGCGCTACCGGATTTGAACGTCACAGCCTGCGAGCCGGAGGCACCACTGGCCTGGACGGCCTGAGCCGTTTGCAGCGTGCCTGATTCGGCTTCGATGTGCGCCGAGAAGGTCGCTGCACGCGTCGAAGCGGTGATCACACCGCCAAGCAGAGCTGCTACCGCTATCAAGCCAAAGAATACCAGCGGATACTGACGTCTATGCAGTCCGGACAGTCGCAGGCGGTTAGGTTGCCGTCTCATCTTACGCTTAATAGTACCGCACAATGCTTATGTTTGCCACCTGGCCGACCGGTCGGTCCCAGACTCATACTCCATGGCTTTGTTCAGGGCAACAGCAGCCCGGGCCAAGTCTATACCGTCGCCATCGTAAGCTACGTACTGCGGACGCCAGTCTGGATCGAACTTGTTCTTAAACTGCGCCAAGCCATGCGACGAGAAACGGTCCTTAGCGAACTGCTTAATGAGCTTCGCGGTGCGGGTCTCAACCTTGGCGAGCGGCACCAGTCCAAGATCGAAGTACTGGAAACGCCCCTCATCATGCAAGTTCTGCACCGTATGCGCCAGCAGCACCGGCATCGCACCATCCACGTCCGGCTGGAAGCGGATCATGTCGACCGTGGTCTGCGGATTATCATTAAAGACTGGTAATTCATTGGCGAATGCCACCAGCCGCCCTTCGCCGTCATACAGGCAATGCAGCCGGCAACGGTTCAAGTACGTCTCATCATAATAACCAAGGGCGAATGTCTGCTCCCGATGGCCAGGACGCCCCAACCAGGCATCGGACACCTGACGCGTCGACTTTAGCAGAGAAGGATCGTGCGGGGCTTCTGAAACCCGATATTCATATCCGGCGCGCTTAGCCCGGTTCATCTGCCAGCGCCACCACTTGTTACGCACGGTCTTACCAGAAAACGTAGCGATATCGACCCGCGCCGACGAACCGACCGGCAACCTAGTGTAGCCGGCCTTCTCATAGTGGCTGATATCGACCTCATCAATTATCAGGAACAGCGATTTATACCCTGCCGAACGGCAATATGACAGGAATTCACCGATACCCTGCAAAGAGCCATCCGGATGTACCGGATCGGCCAGCGCCACGACAGTATCACCCGTCTGACGATACGCAACTACCGACCCGCCCGGTGTCGTAAGATAACGCTTGCCTTCACTGGGCCATAGTTTGAAATAGTCTTCACTGGAGCGGCTTCCGGTACGCAATGCCCGTTCCATGGCCTCGGCATCGGCCGCTTCCTTACCAGCACCGAACGACGAACGCGGCGCGAAAATGCCGACCACCAACCACAGGTAAAGACCACCGCCTAAGACATTGAGCAGCCGGTCAAACATCTGTGTGCGGCGCACCGTATCAGCATCCGACGACACCTCCAGCAACGCGACGTGTCTGACGACTTTTGCCACATCGTATGGACTGCGGTTCCATGCACGATGGTCGTATGCACGGAACGATGCGGTAGCCAACGTAGCCAGTACCGCGATAGCAATCACGCCGCTTAGGATGAACCGTAACCTCGAGGTAAAGCCCAACAACGTGCCGGAACGGTCAAAAATCGACCGGTAATATATGAGTGCGAGTAATGGTAAGCCGAACAACGGCACGAACAGCAGCGCATGGCGCCCCAGACTGGCGTGCACGACCAGGCTCACCAACAAGGCCGAAGTCAGTACCAGCGCCCTGCGGTCGCCTTGCCACAGTTGACGGGCCAGATAGAGCAACAGGACGCCGACAAGCAGCGTATGCCCAAGCAGCCACGGTGTGTTGACCGAAAATATGAGCGGTCTGGCCAACCGCCCGAATGTCATATGATGCAGCGAAAGCGTCAAAGCCAGTACGCCGTTGGCAGCTACCCAGACTGCAATCACATCACGGATGCGTGATGCCTGCAGCGGCGGGCGCCCATGGAGCGAATCCGATTGCTCATCGGAGAACACCAGCCAGTACAACCAATATGCCGTCAATAATTGATATGTCGCCTGGAGCGCGAACAACCATTCCGGTGCACTACGGTCGGCCAGGAATATGGTCAGGCCGGCAACTGCCTGAGCCACGACGAACCAATATCCCCGTTTATGGCGCCACACGATATACGCCGATAAGCCGAACACTGTTGCAGCCAACAGCAGGCTCTCCACATTATGGACTGTGGCGGACAGGCTTGGTATGGCCTGACAGATGCCCAGTTCCACCTTGCACGTCGCCGGGAACAGCACATCCACCGCCATCAGCAGCACGATGAACGACACGGCCGGTATCACCGGCTTGCCCCAACGCGCGGCCAGTAGTCGCGCGCCGCTAATAACGGCGCACAGTAATATAGCGGCCGCAAGCAGGTCGAAACCCCTGAACAGCACGCCGAATTGGTTCGCTGCCGATTCATATTCACTTATAAGGTTGGGGCCGGGATGAAAGCCATGCGACACACCAGGGGCGAACAGCCAGGAAGCCGAGACTATCAAGAATAGGATGCCGAGACGTCCACGGAACCGTGCGGACAAAGTTTTATCTGTGGTCATTGCCATATAGTATACCCCGTCCTATCAGCCTGCATCTACGCCAAGAAACGGACGCGCGCCAGCCGTGCCGGCGGCGCGTCCGTTTCGGTCAAGGGTCGCACGATGTGATGTTCTGTGATGTCGGTGTAGCAGTGATCTGCTAGAGCAGGCCGAGCTTGGCGGCACAGGCAGGCCACGGGGCGAAACCACGACCGGCGGCAACACGCTCAGCT
>JALQUD010000063.1 GCA_023268595.1 Candidatus Saccharimonadia bacterium | reverse complement strand
CGGCAGTATCCGCGGTACCGGCGAAGCCGAACGGCTCAAGCAGATCGGCGGCAAGTTGATAGTGACCGATGCCGACCAGCGGGTCCGTTATGAGCGCATCACCGGCCGCAACCGGGCCGATGACCGTATCAGCTTCGAAGAGTTCCAGGAGCACGAGGCGGGCGACATGGCGGTCGGCGAGACCGACCCGACCAAGTTCGGCATGGCAGCCGTCATGGACATGGCTGATATCCGCATCGTCAACGACGACAATGATCTGCCGGCTTTCCGGCGTCAGATACTGCAGACGCTCGATATAGCATCGTAATCCGTACACATTCCGCGTATACGGTAGTGGCGATGGGCTATACTGGTATGCATGACAGAGGCAGAGACTACAGCGCAGGTATTAGCGAGCAAGAAGAAAAAGTTCGTCATCATCGATGACAAGTCAGTGTTTTACCGTGGCTACTACGCCATGCCGAACCTGACGACCAAGGACGGTACGCCAACCGGCGGCGTATATGGGTTTGCTACGCTGGCGTTGGAAGTCATCAAACGCCTCAAGCCGGATTACGTGGCCGTAGCCTGGGATAAGCCCAAGACCAACATCCGCCGTCGTTTGGCGATCTACCCGGAGTACAAGGCCGGGCGCAAACCGCCACCACCGGACTTTTATGAACAGATTCCCGTGCTGCATGAGCTGCTGGCAGCCTTTGGCTGGCCACTGTACGAGCTGGACGATTATGAGGCCGATGACATCCTGGGCACGCTGGCCGTCCAAGCTGCCAAGCAGGACATCGAGTCGTTATTGGTGACCAGTGATATGGACATGCTCCAGTTGGTCGACCCCCACATTAAAGTGTTCGCCCTCAAGAAGGGACTGACCGACATACAATTGTATTCACCTGAGACGTTCGAGGCCAAATACGGCATCGCCGTTGAGCAGTTCCTGGACTACAAGTCGCTGATCGGCGACTCGTCGGACAACATACCTGGCGTGCCGCGGGTCGGGCCGGTGGCGGCGAAAAAGTTGTTGAACCAGTATGGCACGTTGGATTCGATCTATGAGAACGTTGAGCTTATCAGCGGCAAGGTCGGCGAGTATCTGAAAGCTGGCAAGGAGTCGGCCTACATGAGCAAGGAACTGGCGGCTATCTGGACCGATGCGCCGATAGAGCTGGACCTAGAAGAAGTGGACGGGCGAAAAGTAAATCCGGAAGTGATCCACCAACTGCTGCAGCGTCTGGAATTCCGCACGCTGGCCCGGCAACTACCTGAGATCATGCAGGTCGAAGGTTCGACCGGTATCGGTGCCGCCGTCTCGTCGGCCATCAAACTCAAAGTACCTGAGCTGGTCGTCGTCGATGATGACACTGAGCTTGCCAAGCTTGATTTCGCGGCCGAGGATGTCGCCGAGGATGTCGTAGTGTCCAGCCGCAGTGGTGGTAAGCACGGCCGTGATACCAAACTGCTGTTCGTAAGCCCTGAACCTAAAAACGTGTTCGCGCTGGACCTGACACGGCTATCCAAGGATGTGGTGGCGAAAAAGATGGGTGAGGTGAAGTCGGTCGTCGGTTACGACGTCAAGCTGACGCTCAAGAGCCTGATAGACCTGGGTCTGAAGCAATTGCCGGTGGTAGGACATGACGTGCTGATCGGCGCCTTCCTGATCAACTCGCTGCGCCGTGAGCAGTCGCTGACCGAACTGGCGCAGGCTGACCTGGGGTATGACGGTTCACCGTTCGAAAACCTGGCCGATGATGAGCTGGTCGGCCGGGCTCCGGAGATAACTGCCGTGGTACGTGCTTTGCATGAAGAGCAGTCGGCGGCGCTCAAGTCGATGCCTAAACTGCCTGAACTGGCCACCGAGGTCGAATGGCCGGTCATACCGGTGTTGGCCCGGATGGAATACGAAGGCATGCAGCTGGACACTGATTATATGCACGAATTCGCCAAGGAGATCGATGAGGCGGTCGCCAAAGCCGAACAAGAGATTTATGGCCAGGCTGGCGAGGAGTTCAATATCGGCTCGCCATCGCAGCTGGCTTCGGTGTTGTTCGACGAGGACAAACTTAACTTGCCAAAGGCTGGCATCAAGAAAGGCAAGACCGGCTACAGCACGGCTGCCAGCGAGCTGGACAAGCTGCGTGGACAGCATGCCATCATCGATCTGATTACGCAGTACAGGGAAGTCACCAAGCTCAAGAATACCTACGTGGACACCTTGCCGAAGCAGGTGGACGAGAACTCGCGCATCCATACCACCTTCAACCTGACGATCGCCCAGACCGGCCGGTTGAGCTCGGTCGATCCGAACTTGCAGAACATACCGACCCGTTCGGCGTTGGGACGCCGGGTACGTACCGGTTTCGTGGCGGGCAAAGGTAAGAAGCTGATTGGCGCCGACTATAGCCAGTTCGAGCTGCGTTTGGCGGCTGCCATGTCCGGCGATAAAGAGATGATCAAGCTGTTCAATAGCGGCGCCGACATCCATACCGCTACCGCCGCCCAGATCCAGGGCAGGGAGATGGAAGATGTGACCAAGGACATGCGTAGCGCCGCCAAGACGGTCAACTTCGGTGTACTCTACGGTATGAGTCCGCACGGTCTGAGCGCTGCCACCGGCATGACCTTCCAGCAGTCCAAACACTTCATTGACGAGTATTTCAAGGTCCGCGGACCGTTGCTGGAATATCTGAACGGGCTTAAGAAGTTCGCCCGCGAAGCCGGGTATGTCGAGACGCTCCATGGCCGCCGCCGGCCGATGCCGGACATCCACTCTAGTAACTTCATGGTCCGTTCCGGTGCCGAGCGTGCCGCTATGAACATGCCGATCCAGGGCACGGAAGCTGACCTGATGAAGATTGCCATGACCAACGTGGAGCATGAGCTGGAACAGCAGTATCCGGATGCCCGGATGATTCTGCAGGTGCACGATTCGATCATGGTCGAGGCGCCGGAAAAGGATGCCGAGGGCGTGGCCAAGCTGTTACGCGAGACCATGGAAGCAGTTTACCCTCAGCTGGACGTCAACCTGACGGTTGATACCAAGATAGGTGATAACTGGGGTGAACTGTAATGGATGAGCTATTGCTGAAGCAACTGGTACGTCAGCTACGACTGTTGAATATCTGGATCACGGTGTTCGGCACGCTGATTCTGGTGACGTTGATAGTGCTTGGTATTTTAGTGTTCAAGGTCGTATCATTCGTCAACGATACCAATAAGAAGATCGAAACCATTACCACGCAGACCAAGGAATCGCTCGACTTCAAGGCTAAGGCCTGTAATAGCGACAGCCTGTCGTTCATCAAAGATTCCACCGGTCTATGCAAATAACGTAAGCAGGCCGCTACATGAGCGGGTAATCATGGTGGACACGGAATCCTGGTATGGGATACTTGGTGCAGGATTAGTGAGAGAGGGGAGACGCGAGTGCCGGAAATCATCGACATCTGTGACAGTGAAGGGCATCTGACCGGCCAGCAGTTGGCTCGCAGTGAAGCGCATCGTCAGGAACGATGGCACCGGGTGGCTTTGGTGTGGATAGTGAATAGCAGCGGCGAGTTGTTAGTCCAGCGCCGGGCTGAGCACCTGGGGTGTTTTCCTGGCTTGTGGGACGTATCGGTAGATGGACATGTCTCGGCGGGTGATGAGCCGACACCGACGGCAGTACGGGAACTGGCTGAAGAGTTGGGAGTGGCTGCCCAACCTTCCGATCTGACATTCGCCGATGCTTATGCCGATCGCTATACGATGGCTTATGACAAGACGCACCAGGAATACGATTATGTGTTCATACTTCGCCGTGATATCGAGACCAAGGATCTGGTGTTCCAGGCGGCAGAAGTATTGGATGCGCGGTGGATGACCGCTGACGAGCTGGAACGGGGGCTGCAGGACACACCGGCGCTGTTCGCCGGCCGTAGTCGCCAGGCATACGACATCGGACTGCGGGCTGCCCGCCAGCAGGCGGGTTCCGCGCGGTGACGGATGTCCAGCTATCCGGCCATCGAGTCATCGACGGAGTGATATTCGATTGCTTCGGGGTCATACGGCCGGACCGGTTATTGCTGGCGTTCCAGCAGATGAGCCACGACACCGACGACGATGCGCAGTTCATCCGGGATGTATTGCTAGCGGCACGGCATGACATGCTGCCGGATTTTCATCAAGCCATAGCCGATCATCTACGCGTCAGCAAGCAGGAGTGGCTCGCTACGCTCGAAGACACCGATAATGACCAGCGCGTCCTGGACATGGCGGCGGCGTTGCGCCCTGACTATGCGACGGCGTTGCTGACGAACGCCGGAGAGGGCAGGATGCGGCAGGTTGTCGGCGATATGGAGCTGGAGCGGTGCTTTGACGCCGTGTTGGAATCGGGCGTCATAGGGTATGAGAAACCACAGCCGGAAGCTTTCCTGGTAGCGGCCGACAGTCTGGGGCTCGAGCCGGCCGCATGCGTCATGATTGATGATAGGCCTGATTACTGTGAAGCGGCCCGTGCAGTGGGTATGCAGGCTATCGTATACGAGGATTTCGATACTTGCCAACAGCAGTTGGACGCATTATTGCAAAAATAGTGCTTATGTGATATAATGGTTTAATCATGAGGTATATCATTGGCCTTTTGCTGGGAATCGGCGTCATCATTCTGACGTTCGTGCTTATTTTCCGCGCCCTGAGTGGTGGCGGTGGCGACGAACAGCAGCAGCGTAGCGCCGCATTGCTAGACTACGCCAACACTAACGCCGTGGTCCGCTACACCATCGACGGTCCGGTGAATCAGAACGAGATCCACAGTAAGGTCCGCATCACGGTCAGCAAGGACCAGGTGCTGTTTGAGCAGATCCAGGGGTATGAAGGTAAGCTGGTCCAGACTAAGACTTATCCTTCGAACCCACAGGCTTACGCTACATTGCTGCGTTCGCTCGACAAATCCAACTTCACGTTAGCCAATAAGAACGCTGATAAGGATGAGCGTGGATTCTGCCCGAAGGGTAAGCGCTATATCTACGAGATTATCAATGGCAGCGACACCGTCCAACGTCTATGGTCAACCTCTTGCGGCGCCAAAGAGGGTAGCTACCAGGGTGGCGATGCCACGACTATCCGTACGCTGTTCCAGCGCCAGGTGCCGGACTACGGTCCACTGACGAGCAAAATCCAGAATCTTTAGCTGCCAACCCGGAATACTAGCCGTTTGACGGGGGAGCCTTCCGGCAGCTCATCGGCTATCAATCCGGATATCTGATAAGCATGAACCCGGAGCGTACCGGCCAGTGCGCTGCTGCGGACTGACACGACGATATCGCGCTCACGTACCGTGACACCGACCTTCTCGTGTAGCGTCCGATCGACATACTGTTTGATGACGCGGATTTCAGGCGGTTCCTGTGGCTGGCGGCGGGCCAGGATGTCGGCGAGGTTATCCATATCTTCCAAGTGTATCGACCTGGTACCGGGGTGTGCAAACGCGCGCGCAATTATGTCATTCCGTGGACGCCATAATCGTTGACATATCGATAGAATGTAGTAAAGTAATCAATAATCTGCGGTGGAATAATATACCGATGGCCGGAGAGGACCGGCGTACAACTGTAATGGAATCGAACCGTTTGCCTATTGAGATCATCGATGATGCCGATCAGCCGATCGGATATCTGCCGGTGTATCCGCGTGAAGTCGTTATCATGCAAGCCGCCGTGCTCAGCCATGAGGACGGGTTGGCGGAGCAATACGGCGGTGATGCCGTGGAGTTGGCGGAACAGGAACTGCGCGTGGCGTTCGCGGGGGCGACGGATCTGTCGTGGCGTGCTACGACCAAGGAAGCCTTGGAAACTGACCCTCAGCAGGCTGCCAAGCATTATGTGCTGGGATTGGGCAGTGGGGCGTTGCGGTCATCACGGCCGGTCCTGAACGAGGCGCGCGTCGAGACCACGGCCGCCGACGGTGCCGTGGCGGTGAACATGCAAGAATTGCTCGATAATGACGAGGATGACGATGCAACCGGCCCTGTTGCACATCCGTTACAGACCGCGGAAGTTGATAGCCGTTC
>JALQUD010000062.1:2516-6043 GCA_023268595.1 Candidatus Saccharimonadia bacterium | reverse complement strand
CAGGAGCATCAGGCCAGGGTTCGTATTAGTGGCTCTTGGTAGGATGTTCGCCCTGGTCATGCGTTCGACCGATTCGATCGTTCCCAGCTTATCGCTGGAGCTACGGCGGCTTAGCATGTGCGCGGTCATAGCGTCGCGGGTTAGCAGGTCGTCATTAGCTAGTTCTTCAATCGCCTTACCGACGCGTGAGCGGAACTCCCGCTGCCATTCGTTCTTCGTGTTGCGTTTTTCTGATGGGCTCTCGGCTTCGACGCTATCTGTCATCGCCAGGTTGCCAAGCATCCTGCCTGCATCCGTGGGAAGCTCGACTGATTCGGCATGTTCGGAGGGCGACGCATCGCTGACGGCTTCAAAGGAATTAATCGCGTCAACTGGCTCAAATTCGTGTCCGTTAGAATAACTCATACTTTTTCACCCATGCAGTAAATGGCTCGGTCGTGATATTAAATCATTACGTTGATGAATTATCAACCTGGAGAATGCTTGCTGTAAGTTGAGTTTTCGAATGAGTACCAGTATTTTCCACCTGTAGGCGTATTTGTTTTACGACAAGTTTTATTTTATAATCTACTGCGATCTTGCCAAGAGGTAAGATAGCACACGACAGATGCAATACGCATCTTCCACAGATAGGAATTCCCCCGATGAACTCTGATGAGCTCGGCGTGCTGTTGCAAGACAGGCTCAAGCGAAGCCGTGACCTGGACTGGGACCTGATGGCCACGTTCGTGGGCGTCACCCCAACAACCATCCAACGATGGCTCAGCAAGGTAGGCGGAATGCCTCGTGGTGAACGGCTTAACAAGCTGTGGCATTTCATGGCTGCGTCCGGAGTTGATTCACCCGAGATGGCATACCTGAGCCCGTTCCATCGGTTCTACAGCGAGCTTCAGGCCTATGGCATCGTCGAGATCGACAAGTCGAAGGCTGCGAGCGCCACGAGCGAGAGTGACATGCTGGAGCTGCTGAACCTCAAGAACCCGCAGGATGTCCTGCGCATCATCAGAGGTGATCAGACTCCTGTTAATCCGAACCTCGGCAATCCCGCCGACCTGAACGATGTCGATGACCTGCAGGAGTTGTATGGAGTGCAGTTGTCTGACGCCAGGCGAAAGCTGCAAGAGGCGATCAAGGCTTCTCCATACATGCTCACCAAGGCGACATCTTCAGAGCCACTGACACCCACGCCCTCTCATGCAAGCGAGGAACCGACCATCGCAACGCCAGTCTTCGACGAAGTATCCCGCATGCCTCAGGCACCGGTACCCATCGTGAACGATGTGCCGAACAGCAGTGTCCTGATGTTGGAACTCGCCAGAAAGCTGGCCGAAGTCACTCCGTTGGCCAACTACGCGTTGTCCGCGGAATGCTCCGAGGCCGACCGCGCCTTCATGCGCAAGCTGCTCGGACAGGACAACCTGTTCGCGTTGACCAACGCACTGCACAGGCTGACCAGCGCCCGTACGTTCAAGAACGGAGAGAACTGAACGATGTCTGCCAACGGCAGCGGTTCGTCGCGCCAGCGTATCGAGGTCCATCTGGGCAAGGTGCTGCACAAGCTGGCCAACACTTATCCGACACTCCTGTTGACAGTAGTCGAGGCCGCCCAGAATGCTATCGATGCCGATGCCACCAAAGTGTTGATCGCCATCGACCAGCAAGCTTCGCGTGTGGTGGTCGTAGATGACGGCAAGGGTGTGACGGTCGAGAAGTTCGGCTTGGCGCTCAGCAGTGTCGGTGACTCGATCAAGCGCAAGGGCAGCCTGGGCCAGTTCGGTCTGGGGCTGATCTCGCCGCTCGACAAATGCGAGTCCTATGTGTTCATGAGCCGGCCCGATGGCCAGACGGTCGCCAACCGCTGGCAGTTCGACGGTGCGAGCATCAAGACGCAGCGCGAAGTCGATATCCCGCACCGGGACATCGATGCATTGCCGGTCGTCCCCACTCCGTTCCGTTCGGCCGACCGCCGGCTGAACACGCGGTGGAACACCATGGTGTTGCTGGATGGCATCACACAGGACCGCACTATCCGTACGGTACTGCTGGATGATCTGGAACACCAGATCCGCGTCAAGCTGTCCAACGGCATGCGTCGCAAAGGGACCACCGTCCACGTTGTCATCAACGATGACAAGGGCCAGGTGGCCAGCCGCGACATCCTGCCTATGGAGTACACCGGTGAACCACTGGAGGAGGTCGTCTATCATGACGCTGACTGCGGTGAGGTTCGCTTCCGGTTGTACCGGGCTCCGAAGACCCGCGAGGGCCGTCGGGGTGAAGTCGTGGTCATGCGTACGGATGATCTCTATCCTATTTCGTGGAGGGAGTTCCGTACCCAGGCCATGGGCAGCAAGTATCTCACTGAGTTCCTCGAGGCATTCGCCGTGCTCGGATCGGGTTACTTCGAGGGTGTCGTGACCATGCAGAACGTAGTCCTGGACCCGCAGCGTACCAAGTTCGTCATGAACGATGCGCTACTGACCGGATACATGGTCATCGACCGCTGGTTCCGCGACCATGGGCGCAAGCACTACGAGACCGAACAGGAGCAGCGGCGGGAGGAGCGTTACAAGGAACTTGGTGAGCGGTCGCTCGGCCACTTGCTGGACCGCATCGGCAACGATCCGCAGCTCAGTTCGGTGCTGGAGGAACTGTTCGCCAGCCCGGAGCGCAAGTCGAAGGCCGAGAGGGAGCAACAGCCTACTGGCAAGTCGTCCACTCGTAGGCGTCGGACTATCGCCGAAGCTAAGCCAAAACCGGCTTCGGACGATCCCGACACCAGACGCGCACCGGCAATACTACGCTTCGCTTACGAGGCTATCCCGGGGTTTGCCCATTTGTGGCAGTATGACTGGGATGCGGCGACCATCGTCTTCAACATCATGCACCCGATCTGGGTCATGCTGGATGAGACGGACGGCAAGCGTACCACGCGCCATGACAAGCAGATCATGCATCTGCAACTGTTCGTGGGTCTGGAGATCATCATGATGCTGGCTGACGCCGGTGACCGTGATGAGTTCGAGGATGCGCGCAATGAGCTGGACAAGCGGGTCCGGCCATACGCCAGAACTATCATCGAGCCGATGAAGTAGGCATGTAGTTCATCTGTCGTCAACCGATAAGCCCGGAAATTCCGGCCGGTAGTGAGCTCTAGCTTGCGATCAGGATAGGCCGTCTTTATGGCGCCCGCCCTTTTCCCTGCTATCTCACTGCCGCTACACCAGAATCCATGATGTCTGATCGTGGACTGTGGCCTAGCGGCAACGTGCGGTAAGAGCTAAGAATATAGTGGTAATAACTTAGTGTTTCTCTGAGTAGGGGTATGTTGGATGCGGGATGATGGTGCTGGCCGGCGGGGTACGCTGGATGCGTAGTTGTTCCCCGCCGGCCGGCAGTCACCTGGTCAGCACTCGTTCTTCCGCCCGAGGCGCTCACTCTCGCTGAAGGCAGCGATCTGCTTCAGATGGTTGGCGGTGTTGTACGGGGCGGGGTGTCCGTAGGCTGCGTTCCGCAGGAGATCGTCG
>JALQUD010000062.1:0-2506 GCA_023268595.1 Candidatus Saccharimonadia bacterium | reverse complement strand
TGCTCGACGCGGTGACGTCCCTGTTCTGCTGCGATCGACGCTTCCGCCAGGCCTTGACCGACTCCCGGGTGCTCGTCCACTGGGCGTTGAACGCCGTGGTGGTGTAGTCCCAGGTTGCGGTCAGGGGCGGCATGATTCGCACGAACAGCTTGTGCAGCAGCATGAAGACCGCCAGACCGATGACCTCGGCGGCGCAGACAGCGAACAGTAGCTGTGCTCCGATGCTGAGGGCCTCCCAGAGCCGCTTGGCGGGATCACCGATCTCGCCGTAGAAAGACGAGGCCATCTCGGACATCATTGCGAACATGCTGGCGGCGGTGCCGAACAGCGCGAACATCAGGATGCGTGACGGAAAGGTCCATGCGTCCACTGGTGATGCGACCCGGGCCGACATCAGTCTGGTCGTCCAGGCGACGGCGGCCGCGAACACTGCCAGCGAGGCTGCGAAGTACAGCATGCAGCTGACGGTGAAAGCAGCCTCCTGGCTGAGGTACGTGTGAAACGCGTACTTCAGCACGGTGCTGGGTCGCGACATGGTGTCGACCATCAGGCCGGCGTAGGCGACCGTGATGAGCGGCAGCTTCCACACCATTCCGTAGGGGGTGCGGTAGTATGCCACTAGCACTGTGGTCAGCATCAGGCACATCAGGGTTACCGGGGCAACCCAGGTGGCCAAATGAATGAACATGTAGAGCAACGTAAGCTCCCCTACTCAGAGGTGTGTCATCGTGGTTACGATAACTTATATATTATATCATAAAAGACATTAATTGTAAATAACTTGCGTGTGAGTACACGAGCACTACGAGGTTGCCGCTTTTCGCTGTTTCCAGCTCGTCAGCATGGATGCGCATCCATGGAAGCGGGGCGACGTGGACGGTAGGGTTAGGTGAGTTGGTGAGAGGCGTGAGCCATCATCATCGAAACACATAATGCCCTACCGCCCGCATCGCGGGTCATTCACTGGTCACAGGACAGCCTCACGGGTAGCGGCTGCCCTCGGCTTCTCCTCTCTCTCTGAACGGTTCGGGTAGAAAGATTCGGGCCTACTCCTCGGGACTGCGGAGCCTGCCGCTGAGCGGAACGATCGCGAGCGCCAGTGCCAGAAACAGCAAGATTCCCGGAACTCCGAGACTGATCCAGGCACTGAGCTCGTGGTGCATGCCGTATTTGGACAATGTGATGAGCGTGTAGACGCCGACGGCAAAGAGAATCAGACTGCCGATGACGGCCAGTGCGCGACGCGGTACCATGACTGCTCCCTGGTGTGAGGTGAAGAAACTACTTCATTCGGGTGAATGACTTATGGTTATTATAACATCGCAACTATAATATTACAACATTAGCTATAATATGGACATGAGTAAGAATGTCCCTTCCGTGCCGCCGACGGCGCTTGCCAAAGTAGAGACCGCATTGCGTCCGCTACTGGTAGCGGCCGTCGTCCTGGCCGCCGCCTATGTCCTATTCCTGCGCGATACGTCGCATCCATTGTTGGTGACCGTTCTGGCTGTGCTGCTGACCGCGGCTGCCTGGTTCATGCCGGCCGGCCGACGCTCCGGCAACCGCTGGGTGTATGGCACATATCTGGTGTTGCTGTGGATCTTCTGGTGTAACGTGGCCATGCTGGCCAGTCTGTATCTGTCCGGCCGTGTGCCATCGCTAGTACAGGGTTACGTGGCGGTGGTTGGTTCGTTGCTGGTGGGTATTGCGGTGGCGACGCTGTCGGTCGTGGTGTCACGGCGCAGGCACGGTCGCTAGCCCGGAGCATCAGGACCGGATCGGACATGTAATAAAGTTAGGGACGGAGGCGCTCGATGCGTAAGCTGATGCATTGTACACATCGGCGCCTCCGTCCGGTCGGTCAACCTGCGGAACTATCAGCCGGAGCTGTCACCGGCCGGGGTCGGCGGAACAACGGCTTGCCGTATGGTAGCTCCACGATCAGGTCGTAGCGGTTCTCCTCGGTTTCCTGCTTGCCATCACGCTCGTAGGTGCATGTCACCAAACCGCGGTCGAACAGATTCAGATCGATGAAGGTCGGATGCGTCACCTTCGGCTGCTTCCATGCCTCCCGGTCGGTGGCGATCAGGGTGCTCAGTGTCGCGCGGCGTCCCTTGGATTCGCCGTAGATCTTGGCAGACACTTTGCTGCTGAGCGAATGAAAGGTCAGGCCGAGCATCATCACGTCTTCGAAGGGTTGCACGCCGTAGTAGAGTAGTTTCTTGAAACTGAACGTTTCCCTGTCGATCGTCTTGATCCGTCGCCGACCATAAACATCTGCCGGACTGTTGGTCATGTACATGACCGGATCGGCTCGTCTGACGGTTCCCGGGTGGATGACCATGAAGTTGTCGAGGTCTTCGGTGTGCTCTTCAAAGATCACCGCCATTCCCTGCTCGGTTGCCACGGTGTGAAGCCTGATAGGCATGGCAGCTCCCGCTGTCTTCGTTCCGAAAGCCACGTGCGGACGCACGTTGACCGGTACCTTTCCCTCAAGGGTAGG
>JALQUD010000061.1 GCA_023268595.1 Candidatus Saccharimonadia bacterium | reverse complement strand
AAATGTTCGTCACCGAGAAGACGGCCGAAGATGACCTGGCCGGCATCTCTGCCCTCATGAAGGCCCTGCCGGACGCTGCCGGCAAACCGACCGGCAAGCATGCCCGTAAGACTGCCGCCAAGCCGGCCGAGGATGACGCCAAAACAGCGACTGCTAAGACCGCCAAGACCGCTAAGACGGCGCGTGCGGCCAAGCCGAAGACCAGCCGCACAGCGAAGGCGGCCAAACCGCGCAAGACGCCGAAAACCCGTGCGGCGCGCGCCAAGGCGGCCCGGAAATGAGCCCGACCATAATCGGTAACGTCCGGATGGCGATCGCCACGCTACGTGCCACGCGTATGCGCAGCTTCCTGACCATGCTCGGTGTCATCATCGGCGTGGTTTCGGTGGTGACCATCGTCAGCATCGGCCAGGGCGTCAAGAACCAGATATCCAACGAGATCGACCAGCTTGGACGCGACCTGATCACGATCCGTCCTGGCGTGGCTTCATCGGGTTCCGGGGTCGATGCCATCAAGGACATCGCCAAGCTTGGTCCGGGCGCGGTCGGCAGCCTGTCCCGCGGTGATACCGACATCGTGCGAAAGACCAACGGCGTGGCCACTGCCGTGCCACTCGGGCTGGTCGGCGGCCAGATAACCATCGACGGCAAACCGCCATCGCGTGAGCCGGTCGTCTTAGCTTCTTCGGCTGACATGGAGCAGGTATTGAACAAACCGATTGAGTTCGGTGAATTCTTCGGAGACGGCTCGGCCCTGGCCGAACAGCCGGCGGTAGCGGTCATCGGCCATGACCTGGCTCAGGAGCTGTATGGTGAGGCGACGCCGCTCGGACGGAGTTTCGACCTGATGGGCCAGACATTCTTCGTGCGCGGCGTGCTCAAGAAAGTCGATTCATCGCCATTGTCACTTGGTACTGACTTCAATAACTCGATCATCATCCCGTATAAGACGGCCCAGCAGATGACGAATGACAACGTACCGCTGTACGAGATCCTGGCCAAACCAGATAGCGCCGACCAGGTGGACCAGACCATCGCTAACATCACGGCTGACCTGAACCAGGCTCATAAGGAACAGCAGCGATTCAGTGTGCTCAGACAGGACCAAAGCCTGGCGACGACCAATCAGATCTTAGGATTACTGACCATGCTGATCGCTGGTGTGGCGGCCATATCACTGTTGGTCGGGGGAATCGGTATCATGGACGTCATGCTCGTCTCGGTGGCTGAGCGCACGCACGAGATCGGGTTACGTAAGGCACTCGGAGCCAGCAATCGCCAGATCATGCTACAGTTCCTGACCGAATCAGCCGTGCTAAGCTTTGCTGGCGGTATCATCGGTGTGATCATTTCCCTGCTGATAAACTTCATATTCAGGGTCACGACTTCATTGACGCCAGCCATATCCTGGTGGGCTATGGTGCTATCGGTGGTAGTGGCATTGCTCGTCGGTATCGTCTTCGGTACCATGCCGGCGCTGAAAGCTGCCCGCAAGGATCCGATCGAAGCACTTCGCAACCGCTGACCTGTCATAGAAGCGTAAATATTGCAAAATATAACAATAGGTGATATAATAATATATTGGTCAAACTGGCCGATATGTCCTTTCCCGACTATCCTCCCGCAGATGCAGCCGCATCCGCACAGTTTGTACGATGATCGGAGATGGTAATCATGGCACGTCGCTGGCAGGATGAGAAACCGCCAAACCTCACCCCTAACGAGGACGCTTGCCTAAGCGAGACCTGCATCTGCGGGTGTCAGCGCTGCAAGTGGGCTTACACCGACGAGGAGCACTGCTTTGTCCACGGCAAGCACACCGGTTGCCATCTCAAGTGTCCGAACAGTCTGGCCAAGAGGATAGCGGCTGCCGCCTGGAAGCGTATCTCCGGCAAACGTTGACCTGCTGTCGACTGCCACACGCTTTGCGCATACGTTGAGCAGCGCGCAGCAGTGAGCCAAGGACCAGGGCTTGCGGACGTGTTCGTCTGGTCGTTATTATGCGGCACTTTGTGCTGACACGACCATTATGACCACTCCGCAAGCCCCTCTTTATTATTTGAAGTCCAATGGCAAGCTGTCGTGGCCGGAGCGTCAGGCGAACAGCGCCCAGATGGCGGCTGCACCACTGACGGTCATCATGGCGGTGGTGACCCAGCCGATCCAGGTGACATGCTTCTTATTGGTCCAGTGGCCCATGATCTTGCGGTTGCTGGCCAGCCGGACTATCAGGAATAGGATGACCGGTGCGACCAAGCCGTTCAGTAGTGCGGAATAAATCAGTGCTTTGAAGGGGTCGATGCCCAGGAAGTTCATACCCAGGCCGATGAGCATGGAGAAAATGATCACACCGTAAAAGGCTTTGGCCTGGTCCAGCTTGCGCCACAAGCCTTCCTTCCAGCGGAACGATTCGGCGAAGGCATACGAACTTGAGCCGGCCAGCACCGGGATGGACAGCATGCCGGTGCCGATGATGCCGATGGCAAACAAGAAGTACGTAGCATTGCCGGCGAACGGCCGCAGTGCTTCGGCGGCCTGGGCGGCACTGGTAATCTCGGTGATACCGTGGGCGTAGAGGATACCGCCACAGGCGGCGATGATGAAGAACATCACCAGGTTACTCAGGAACATGCCGCTCCAAACGTCGATACGCATACGTTTGATGTCCGCTTTCGGTGTAGCTAACCGCCGGGCGTGCAGCGTGGTCTTGCCCTGTAGGATCTGCTCCTCAACTTCCTGGCTGGTCTGCCAGAAGAACAGGTATGGCGAAATGGTCGTGCCGAGGATGGCGCAGATCAGGATCAGACTTTCCTTGTCGAAGCGTAGGCTTGGCGTGACCGCTGCGCGCAGCACTTGTCCCCAGTCCAGGTTAGCTAGCAGACTGGACAGAATATACGATAATAAGACCAGCGCCAGCCATTTGAGGTACTTTGCATACCGTTCATACGGCGTGAAAATCTGCAGCAGCAGGCTGACGACGGCGAAGCCGACCACCACCAGAGTGTACCCGGCCTGTGGCACGAGCAGTTGGACGGCGGTGGCCATGGCACCCAGGTTGGCGCCGATGTTTATGGCATTGGCGGCAAATAACAGCACGGTGCAGGTATATAGCACACGCTTGTCAAAGAAGACCCTGATATTGCCAGCCAGTCCCCTGCCCGTCACCAGACCGATACGGGCGCACATCTCCTGCACCACTGACATCAGCGGGAAGGTCCAGATGCTCAGCCACAAGAACTGGAAGCCGTATTGGGCGCCGGTCTGACTATAGGTGGCGATGCCTGAGGGGTCATCATCGCTGGCGCCAGTGGTCAGGCCTGGCCCGAGCGTGTGCCAGTAATCTTTCGTCTTCTGGATCAAGCCGTTGCCTGCGCCGGTGCTGGCCAACGCTTTGTCGCGGATGACCTGCGAGGCGACGATCGTCCGTGCCAGCACTTCCGATGGTGCTTCGGCGGTACGGGTGATGAAATCTTTTTGTTTCTTGGCCATGTTTCGCGTGGGCTTTGCTGCGGCTCTCTTTGGTGACCAGTTTGGTGGCCAGGCTTATGCTTTGGGGCTTAGTATACCATAATTCTTCGCTCTGACGTCCGTCCCCTGCCCTGACCGCGGCAGTCGTGAAAATATATCAAATGTATATACAAAGTATATATTGTCACGACTATCACAACGGCCCTTGGAGGGTCGCAATCGTCCGTTGTTATTCGGCGCAGCCGGAGGTGCTGACCGTGCTGTTGCTGCGCAGGGCCGATTGGAGATTATCGGCCACCGGTTTGCTGGTGATGGTATAGCCGATCTGTTTATAGCTGGTGGATTGGGCAAAGACCAGGCCAATGACTTCACCTTGGGAGTCGATCAGCGGGCCGCCGGAATTGCCGGGGATGATGTCGGCTTTGACTTCGTATACGCTACGGCGGGTGGTACCGGAGCCGTAGATGTCACGGCCAACTGCCGTGAACTGATCCAGGATAGTGGCCGGGCTGACTTTGAAGCCACCACCGCCCGGATAACCCAAGGCGGCACCCGGTGTTCCCTGGTCTGCTACGGCGGTATCTATCTTGAGTGGCTCGCCAGCCAGGCCGTCGGTGCGCAGTACGGCCATGTCCAGGTCCGGGTCGAACCAGATGGCCCGGGCATCATGTTCGCCGTTGGCGTCGATGACCTTGGGGTTAGCCACGCCGGCCACGACGTGCGCGTTAGTGACCACGACGCCGTCGGCCGCCACGAAGCCGGAACCTTCGACGATGCCACCGCAGCCACGGCCTTCGATCTTGACGACCGATGGGCGGGCATCGTTCACGGCCTGGGCCAAGTCGCCCTCCATAGCTGGTAACGGCGCGTCCGGCTGGAGCGGTCGGCGCTCCAGTCCGGCAAAGACATCCGGGAAGCCGTTGGGATTGACGATACGGTTGAGCCGGGCTACGAAACTGGGTGCCGACGGCAGGCTGCGGTTCAGGGCGCCGACGATGCGCGACTCCCTGACCGATTCCTTGATGGCTGGTGACGGCAGGCTGGTCAGCAGTGGCACGAGTAGCCAGACGGCTATCAACAACGAAGCGCCGCCGGCGATGCTGCCTAACACGCCGTCGGCTTTGTCGATATGCATCAGGTTCTGTATGCGTTGCTTCAGGTGCAACCCGGCGTACTCGCCGATGCGCATGAAGAACAGTGCCATGCCCAGCGTAGCCATGATCGACAGTAGTGCGCGCGATAGCGTGGTGTCGGCGATACTGACGGCGTACGGCTGGACCAGCACGCCGATGCCAAGGCCGACGGCGAAGCCGACCACGGCCATGAGCTGGCGGACCAGACCGGTGTAGCGGGCGCGGACAACCACGCTGACAAGCATGAATATGATGAGTAAATCTATGAACATGGTGTAATCACGATAGCCGGTCGCTCGAAGCCGCTTATGCTATACTGCAAGCAGCAATCAGCAAAAAATCCGGCTGCAAATACATAAGAATCCGAGTCAGGCTCCATATTACGTACCAGTATAAGATATATGAGTAACATGAAGATAGGACATATGAAAAACAAAAACTACCTTCCGCCCGCGGCAATGGCAGCCCGGTCGCAGCGCGGCGCCGCGCCTATCGTCGGCATCGTCATCATCTGTGCTTTGGTGTTGGTGGCGGTCGTGGTCGCCTTCTTGGCGCTGGCTAATTCCAACCAGTCCGCTACCCTCCAGCAGGCACCGGTAGAAGTGAAAGCCGATGACCTGCTGACGACCGGCAAATCCAATGGCGAGCTGTTGATCGACCAGAAGATCATCAAGGCCGGATTGGACCGTGACGAGACCCAGCGCAAAGAGGCTGAGAAAGCCATGACCGACCAAGCGAATCCGGTCGGTGAGGACGTCACCACCGACACTACCGTTGAGTCGGCGCGCCTGTCCAGTCTGCAGACCGATTACATCGATGAGGTTGACCGTCGTCTTGATCTGCTGGATAAGACCACTAAGTTGGCTAATGGCCTGGAACCATCCCAGAAGCCGAACATCAACAAGATCATCAATGATGAGGTGACCGCCCTGACTGGCCTCAAGGCCAAGGCGGCTGCCGCGACATCGAAGGAAAGCTTCATCGCCGACCGCGATGCCCTGTCCGCGGAATACAAGAATTTCATCGTGGCCATCGTCCAGACCCGGCTGGTAGTGTGGGCCAACAAGCAGACGGCGCTCGATGAGAAAGTCAATGTGCTCGGCGGCAAATTCCAGGAGCGGATCAATGACGCCAGTTCCAGTGGTAATAGCACTGCTACCGCACAGACCAGCCTGAACAGTTACCAGGCCAACAAGACCCAAGCCAAGACCCAGACCGCCGAAGCCCTCAAAGCCGCGCTAGCCGTCAAGATAGGTAGTTACGAAGCTAACCGCGCGGTCATGAAGACCTACTTCGACAAGCTATCGTCGTCGCATGGCCAGGTCGAGAACGCCCTGAGCACCGCCACCACCATCACCCAGGAAATCGCTACCTACAAATAGGCTTTTACCGTGCTTGCTAAGTCTTGACAGCCGGATGGTTTTGAAACTATAGTATTGCCGTTGTACGCATTTCCGACCTGAACACATCGACCACGAAACATGGACAGGAGTTGTTACCGATGGTAACCGACCT
>JALQUD010000060.1 GCA_023268595.1 Candidatus Saccharimonadia bacterium | reverse complement strand
CAAACCAAAACAAAAACCCCACTTTCGTGAGGTTCTCGTTTTGGTGCGGGTCAGGGGACTCTACCTCACCCGCCCCGCCAACGTGCGGGGCTTAGGCGACCCGGCTTCCAGGGTCGCCGGGCTTCGGGCGGCTGGGCGCCACTGGCGCCCGCGTTAGAGCCCCCGACGCCGGACACGAAAAAAGCCCCACCGAAGTGGGACTCTTTTCGTGGTGCGGGTCAGGGGACTCTAACCCCTGGCCTCATCCTTGGCAAGGATGCGCTCTAAACAACTGAGCTAGACCCGCATGTTGCGTGATACATTATGTATCGCGATATCTGGTATGTAAAGTACGAGCGGGACAGTTGCTCAGAGCTCCTGCGCTATCTTTGTCGCTATAGCTTCGCCATAAGACAACTGAGCTAGACCCGCATGGTTCCGACATGCCTGCCGTATTTAACAGATTGAATTATACCCATACCGGTGTTACTTTTGCAAGTCCTGTGGCGCTAAACGCTACATTTTTTCGTATTTCAGCAGACAGGCCGGTCGCACAGGTCTAAAACTTAGTAATTCTTAGCATTCGTATGCGACTACGTCACCTTTTCATTCCCCATCAGCTCACATACGATATCGGCCACCCGCGCCGCAGCCTTGCCGTCAATTTCGTATGGTTGCATGGCGGCCCGCAGATTAATACAGCGCTGGCTCGTCCCCTGCAGTAACTCCAGGATCATCGGCCCGACGGCCGTCGAAGGCACTTCGACGCTAGCGCCAGCGTCCACGAGCGGTAACGTGAACTCGTCCGGCACGTATTCACGGAGTGAGATGCTGGGCTTTTGGCGCAAAGCTGCCCGCAGACCATGGGTGGAACGCTGCACGATTACCAGGTCGGCCGCGGCCGCCACCTCGTCCGGCGTGTAATCGGTCGATTCCACATAGGGCACACCGCTAAAGATCCACGTGAAGTCTTCCGATGACAAACTGTCGGCCGGGTGTGCCCGGGCTGTCAATACCACGTCATCGCCAATCAGTCCATGACAGCTAGCAGCTACCTCGGCAGCCAGCTGGGTGTGGTGCAGGTTGGGCATCAGGAATACCGCCAGCTTTTGGCCGTCCACCAGCCCCAGGCCGGCTTTGACATGCCGCGCCGCTACTGCGGTGTCTTCATCGGCCAACACATCAAAGGCCGGCGAACCGGTCACGCGCGTTTCGGCGGTAACGTCCGAGAAGCGCCGGCTGATCAGCCGCACGGCTTCGTTGTCGACCGTACATATCAGCGGCACATCCAGGCCGTTAGCCAAGGCGCGGGCTATCACGTAGCGGCTCGATTCGTAATAATCTTCGGTCAGCACGGCCGGTGCGCCAGCGTAGCGGCTCATCAGATATTCTTCCATGCCACCGTCGTACGACGGGCTCAGTAGCAGACCATTAGCGACATCCATGCCGGGTTCGCCATCATGAGGACTCAGGCGCAGGCCGTGGCGCACGCCAACCGTACCAAAACGCGCCAGGCCGATGCCGCCCACCAACGCCGTCGCACCGATACCCCGCCGCTGCAGTTCGCTCAGCACCGGAATCAATGCCTCGGTGCCACCACCCTCTTCGCCACAGGCCAGCACGTGTAGGGCGTCCGGCGCGATGTCATGTTCGCTCTCCACCGTATACCAGGCGGCGCGCCCGTGCATGCTTTCGAAGTCTGCGACCATAGTGCCATCAGTGTAGCACCCAACACCGGTAAAGCTTACGCTTCGCGCTTGGCCAGGAAGTGCTTCTTGACCACGCTGAACAGCGACAGATGCCGGGCCTGCTTGGGGCGCAACAGCATCTCGGCCACCATCTTGCCCTGCAGCGGTGTGATTTCGTGCGGGCCGGCCACCGAGATGAAGCGTACCTGGCCACGGTTGCGGCGGGCAGCGGCCCGCAGGTTGCGCTTAACCACGAAGATGTCCAGTTTACCGTGCACCAACAGCGTCGGTACGGTCAGCCGGGTGACGTCCAGGAACGGTGCGGTACTCATGATGGTGTTGCGTAGCGACGACGTGAATGCCGGCCAGGTCGCCCGGGTCACCTGCATGCCCTGCAATAATGGCGATAATTTGTCGGCCAGCTTGGCAGCCTTGATGGTCAGTTTAGGGTTACGTGACACCACCGAAAAGATCGTGAAATACGCCCCGTCGGCATGGCGGATCCGCTCCCACAGACTCCCCCGTGGAATACGCTTATACAATGGCGGGCCTAATAATACCAGCCGCGACACCAGGTCCGGCCGCTCCAAAGCTACCCGCGAAGCTACCAGACAGCCCATGGAATGTCCAGCCAACACCGCATCGCTAACGTCCAGGCGTTCCAGCATGGCGATCACCGCCCGGGCGTGGTCCTCGGTATCATATCCGCACTCAGCCGGCTTGGGCTTGGGCGCGCTACCGAATCCCAACAGATCAGGGATGATCACCCGGTGGTCACCATAGTTTTCCGCCTCCAGAGCGTCCAGAACATAGCCCCAACTCTGATGGTTGTTGCCCAGGCCGTGCAGCAGTACCAGTGCCGGTCCGGCACCCCTGTCTACCTTCACCGGCAATTCATACTCGGCGGAACGTGTCATATCGCAAGCATTATACCGCATGAATTGACGTATTGCCACTATTTATTGCATAATATTAAGCAGAGCATCAGTTTTGTCGTGCCGCACACCACCCTCCCCAAGAAAAGGGTGGCTTTTCGTATGTAACGACTTTGGTACGTCCCTAGCAGGGGTAATTCCGTAACAAAGTGTTAACATCTTGAAAACAAGAAAACGGCATGCGCCGCTCCAGACCAAAACACCCCAAAGCAATCAGCACACATCACGGTATTGCTTTTTTGGCAAAAATGTGATACTATATATAGCGTTAACCTGAAGTGACCCCTGTCAGCAATCGGAAACGAGAAACCGAGAGGCAGAGGGTGGGAGACACGGGAGTTATATATATGAAAGCTGCAACCCACGAGTTCCGGCGCATCCACTGGCCAAAGCTGCAACCGCAGACCAGTATCGTCGTACCAGTAATGAACGAGGCGGATAACATCCTGCCGCTTATCGAGCGTGTCGCCGCTGCCGTCAAAGGCCGCAAGACCGAAGTATTCTTCATCGACGACAGCAAGAACGACCTGAGCGTCCACAAGGTCATGCTGGCCCGTATGATCTACCGCAGCAACGAATTCGATGTCCGTATTTACCACCGTCTAGGCGCCAAGAACTGGGGTGGCCTGAGTGGCGCCGTGGCCGACGGTATGCGCATGGCCAAAGCCGACCAGGTCATCGTCATGGATGGCGACCTGCAGCACCCGCCGGAAACGATTCCGGCTATGATCGAAGCCGCCGAGAACGCCGACATGGTCGTGGCTTCACGCTACCGCAAGGGCGGTAGTGCCAGCGGTCTGGACGGCGGCATCCGCCACCTCGTCTCCCGGGGTTCCACCATGCTTGCCAAGGCCTTCTTCCCGTGGCGCCTGCGCAACGTCTCCGACCCGATGACCGGCTTCTTCCTGTTCGACCGCACCAAGGTCGACCGTTCACTGCTCCGTCCGAAGGGTTTCAAGATCCTTCTGGAAATCATGGCCACCCACCCCGGCCTGCGCGTGGCCGAAGTGCCACTACAGTTCGCTGAGCGCACCGCCGGCGAGAGCCACGGTGACCTCAAGCAGGGCGTGGAATTCTTCAAGCAGCTGGCCGTGCTGCGCTTCGGCCAGCTGGCCCGCAGCGTCAACAGCCTGCCTAAGTTCCTGACCTTCGGCGCCATCGGCGGCTCGGTCTTCCTGCTGGGCATGGCCCTGCTGCATGTGTTGGTCGGTGTCGCCGGCTGGCCGGTACTGCTGGCTAACGCCATCCAGCTCGCCGTCACCTTCTGGCTCAACTACGTCCTTAATAAGAAGATCACTTGGCGCGACCGTCAGATCACCCGTCTGGCCGCCCACAAGTTCCTGATCTCACGTGCTGCCACCACCGCGCTTAACTTCTTCCTGTTCGCCTGGCTGGTAACGTTGCAGTTCAGCTTCAACCTGATGGGCCAGGCCGTCAGCTTCAGCATCGGCTACCTGACCGCCAACCTCATCACCCTGGTAGCAATGACCGCGCTGAACTACGAGATCAGCGACCGCTGGGCCTTTGCCGAACCTAAGGTCAGCAAGCGCGCCAAGCGCCGTGCCGAACGTCTGAACGCCGAGCGCAAGTCAGGCCAGCTGCCGATCGCCGCCAGCCTGTCCGCCCTGTTGGTAGCCGCCGCTGCCATCAGCCTGGGACTCGCCCCGACCGTCGCTACCGGCATCATCCTGGCAATCGCCGGTGTGGCACTGTTCGCCCAAGCCTCCCTGGAAGCCTGGCGCATGATGTACACCTACCGCGAACCGGAAGCCGTCGACAAGCTGCGCTTCCCGCAGCCGCTGGCCCAGGGTCCACAGGAGAAGTTCCTGCTAATCGTGCCAGCCCGTCACGAATCGGCCGTCCTGGCCGGTACGCTGCGCCAGCTGGCCCGCCAGACCCACCCCAACGTCCAGATCGTCAGCGTCATCTGTGATGACGACCGTGACACGCTCGACGTCGCCTACGACACGGCCGCTTACCTGCCACGCGTCAGTGTCATCGAATATCCGCTGGCCGAGGGCGTCAAGCCGAGCAAACCGCTACAGCTGAACTACGTGCTCGAACAGACCGCCGGACACGGCTACACCGTCGTCGGTATCATCGACGCCGAAGACACCGTCCACCCGGAACTGCTGACCCGTATCGATGCAGCTTTCGAAGACAAAGAAGTCGGTATCGTCCAGGGTGGCGTCCAGCTGATGAACCACGATTCCAGCTGGTTCTCCCTGCACAACGTCCTGGAATACTACCGCTGGTTTAACAGCGCCATGGCTTTCCAGGCAGCCGCCAAGTTCATGCCGTTGGGCGGTAACACCATCTTTGTACGCAGCGACCTGCTGAGCAAGACCGGCGGTTGGCCGGTCACCCTGACCGAGGACTGTAGCTTGGGCGTGCTGCTCAGTAGCCGCTTCCAGGACCAGGGCGCCAAGACCGCCGTCTACTACGAGCCATGGTTGGCCACCCGCGAGGAAACTCCGGACAACGTCAAAGCACTTTTCAAGCAGCGTGTCCGCTGGAACCAGGGCTTCTTCCATGAATGGCGCCGCGGTATCTGGCAGGAGCTGCCTAACTTCCGTCAGCGTGTGCTGGCAGCCTACGTGCTGCTCGGTCCGGTCATGCTGGCCGCCATCAGCCTGTTCATGGTCGCCTCTTTGGTCGCCGCCCTGTTCCTGAACGCTCCGGTCGGCATGGTCATGCTGATGTACCTGCCGCTCATCCCCGTCGCGCTGCTGAGCATCCTGAACGGTATCTTCCTGCACGACTTCGGCAAAGCCTTCAAACGCAAGGTCACGCTCAAGCACTACCTGATCCTGTTCCTGACCCAGCCGTTCTACCAGATCCTGCTGAACGCCGCCGCCTTCTGGTCGGTCGTCCGTGAACTCCGTGGCGACCAGAGCTGGTACAAGACCGAGCACTCCGGTCTGCACCGTGGCATGGAAGGCAGCCACGGCACCGGTTACGCCAGTGCCCCGGCTCCCGCCGCCCTGCCCGCCCAAGCCGCATATGCTCTGGCGAACCAGCCGGCTATGAGCTACACTGAGGTTAAATAATGAACACAAACACTACCAAGATGAGCCGCCGGCAGCGCCTGGCTGCCTGGCTCAGCTCCAACAAGCTGGACGTGGCGGTCGCCACACTGCTGGTACTGGTCTCCGGCGTCGTCAGCGGCGTCAACATGGCCGGTTATCCGCAACGCTTCGAGGATGAAGGCACCTATGTGTCCCAGGCTTTCGCCGTCAAGGAGCGTGGCGAGCTCGCCCACTACACCTACTGGTACGACCACCCGCCTGCCGGTTGGATCCAGATAGCCGGGTGGGTCGCCGCCACCGGCGGGCTCGACCGCTATGGCTCGGCCATCAGCGCCGGACGTGAGTTCATGCTAGTCATCCATCTGGCGACCATCGTGCTGCTCTATGCCCTGGCGCGCCGCCTCAAGATCGGCAGCATCGCTGCCGGCCTCGGTGTGCTGGCATACGCCCTGAGTCCGCTGAGCGTCGAGTTCAGCCGCTACGTCTTCCTGGATAACGTCGCCCTGCCATGGCTGATCGGCGCCTTCTTCC